>CAIWKC010000105.1 GCA_903913145.1 uncultured Gallionellaceae bacterium
CAACTGTCAAAATTAGTTCGCGAGACTGACAATAATCAAATTTATGAACTCGCTTCCAAATTGCGCCATTTTTGGCTCAAGGTTGAACTTCG
The DNA here is from genome assembly GCA_903913145.1 of uncultured Gallionellaceae bacterium. Taxonomy (GTDB): domain Bacteria; phylum Pseudomonadota; class Gammaproteobacteria; order Burkholderiales; family Gallionellaceae; genus PALSA-1006. The sequence continues at coordinate 93 of CAIWKC010000105.1, forward strand.
GGGTGGTGACAAATCCAAAATTCAGGAAGGATTGGTGCGGTTGTTGCGCCTATTGGTTGAAAATGTGGGCGAGCTAGTTGCGGATGATCAATGGTTGCATGGTCAGATCGTCACCCTGCAAGAGATTATCGCTAACCCAATCGACAAGCGTGTCATTGCTGATGCTGAACGTAACTTGCGCGATGCCATCATCAAACAGGGTTTGCTGCAAAAAAGCTTGAGTGACGCAAAATCAACCTTAAAAGGATTAATGACCACCTTCATTGACCGACTGGGTGAATTTAGCGAGTCAACGGGCCAATATCACACCAAGATCGAAGGTTATGGATTGAAGCTTGGGGGAGCAAGCAATTTAGCCGACCTTGGGCACATATTAGAAGACATCATGCATGACACACGCATTATTCAGGATAGTGCGTTACGTTCCCATCAAGAGTTACTGCACACCCGTAAGCAGGCTGATGATGCTGAAGCTCGAATTAAACAACTTGAAAATGAATTGGCACAGGTCAGCGAGCAAGTCCATACCGACCAACTTACGGGAGTACTTAATCGTCGAGGTATGGACGAAACATTTGAAAGAGAATTAAATCGTTCCGATCGAGGACAAACCCCGATATGCGTTGCGCTGCTTGATATCGACAACTTTAAAAAATTAAACGACACGCTTGGTCATCAGGCAGGAGATCAGGCCTTGGTCCATCTCGCGCAGGTTATCAAAGAAAGTCTGCGTCCGGCCGATAATGTTGCACGTTACGGTGGCGAAGAATTCGTCATTATCTTGCCGGACACACCGTTGAAAGAAGGTGTAGAGGCGGTTGAGCGCCTGCAACGCGAGATGACCAAAAAGTTCTTCCTTAATAATAACGAACGTGTTCTTGTCACTTTCAGCGCCGGTGTGGCTTTGCGTAACAGTGATGAAGATCAGGAAGAAGTTATTGGACGTGCCGACAAAGCAATGTACAAAGCCAAAACGACCGGGAAAAACCGCGTCATAGCTGCTGAATAAATTTCAAATTCTTTAAAGTTATCTAATAACACTAAAGTTTTCCCAAAAGAATCCGATAACACATATAACGGCGGTTGATCGGCCTTGCAGTGAAGGCGAACCGAAGTAAACGGCTATAAAGCCGGATGTGCAAATCGAGTCTTAAGGAGAATTAAAATGCCTTCATTTATTAATACCAACCTACCGTCGCTGAACGCGCAACGTAACCTGAACGGATCTCAGGGTGCATTGCATACTTCCTTGCAACGCTTATCTTCCGGCCTGCGTGTCAACAGTGCCAAAGATGACGCAGCGGGGATGGCGATTGCCTCACGTATGGAAAGCCAGATTCGCGGCTTGAACCAAGCTGTGCGTAACGCCAGCGATGGTATTTCGCTATCGCAAACGGCGGAAGGCGCATTGGGTGCAATTCAAAGTAACATGGCCCGGATGCGTGAACTGGCCGTGCAAGGTGCCAATGCGACATCGAACTCGGATATTGCCTCGATCAATGCCGAATTCACCCAGCTCAATGCTGAAAATGCGCGCGTTATTCAGGCTACCTCGTTCAACAATATTCCTTTACTTTCCAAGCCAGTTAGCCAAATATTCCAAATCGGCGCGAATAGTACAATCGGAGTAGATACGATTGCGGTCGTCACCAATGCTGCGATTGCACCTACATCGACCACTTTGGGCGATACGTCGGCATCGTCGCAGGCTGAAATTGCGAAATTGGATGTGGATATTGCCAACGTGGCGGCGGCACGTGCTACTTACGGTTCGGTCCAGTCGCGTTTCGAGTCGGTTATTAATAACTTGCAG
>CAIWKC010000106.1 GCA_903913145.1 uncultured Gallionellaceae bacterium
CCTTTTGGAGATTTGCAATAGCTTCTTCGCCATTCTGGGCCAAAGTTGTAGTCACACCAAAACTTGCCAACATCTCTTGAGCAATTTGTTGGTTGATTTCATTGTCTTCTACCAGTAACACATGTGCGCCGCGAATTTGAGAAACTAATCCTGCGTTAAATTGAATACCGGCAGCCAGATATTTCCCTGTTGATAAATAATCCCTGCCAATTATTTTTGCGACTGCGTTAAACAACTTATTCTTTTGAAGTGGCTTTTCCAATATGCCATCTAAATTCTTGTTATCCAAAATTGAAGGAATTTCGTTCTGACCAAAATCGGTAACCAGTAAAGTCTTTGGTCTAATACTTAATTCTGTCATGTCATGAATTTCAGTTGCCAGCGCAAGTCCGTCAGTTTGGCCCAATTTATATTTAACGATAGTCAGAAGAATAGGCTTGCCAGATTTGTTTGCAGTGTGGATTTCGCTTAAAGCCTCATGTCTGTTTTTTGCCACGGTGACGTCGAGCGAAAATGATTCAAGATAATTTTTGAGAATTTGCAGAACTTTATCGCTATCATCAACGGCTAATACACGCAACCCGCGTAAAGCGATAAATTTATTCTTTTTGATACTTGATTGGTCATCGGCCTTGATGAAATTTGCCGTAAAACTAAATTTCGAACCCAAGCCGGGAATACTCTCTACGACTATTTCTCCCCCCATCATTTCGACGAGTCGCTTGCTGATCGTAAGCCCCAGTCCGGTTCCTCCAAACTTTCGAGTGATACTCGAGTCAGCTTGCGTAAAGGGGCGGAATAGTTTGTCAATTTGAACTTGTGACAAGCCTATCCCCGTGTCTTTCACGGAAAATCGCAATTCGATTTTTTCATCCGAAACTTTATTCAGTTCAGCCCGTACGATTACCTCTCCCCAAGTAGTAAACTTAACCGCATTACCCGCCAAATTAATGAGTACCTGACCTAATCGAAGCGGATCTCCAATCAATACTGGCGGAATATCCGGGGAAATTTCAATAAGGAATTCAATATTTTTTTCCTCTGATTTGGCGGCAAAAATAGTTGAAAGGTTATCCATCTCATCGCTAAGTTCAAATGGAATCCGATCAAGTTCCATCTTGCCTGCTTCAATCTTCGATACATCAAGTATGTCATTTAAAATGCCGAGCAATGACTTTGCCGAACTATTTATTTTTTGGACGTAATCTTGTTGTTTATCTGATAAGTCGGTCTGCAGGCAAAGATGACTTAAACCGATAACCGCGTTCATCGGTGTGCGCAATTCATGACTCATGTTGGCAAGAAACTCATCTTTAATGTGGCTGGCTTCTTCTGCAGCTTTCAAGTTTTCGATTTCCTGCTCAAGTTCATTATTAACTGCAGTCAGCATCTTGTTCCTGTCTTCAACCGTTCTTTCCAGCATCACTATGCCGCGATTAACCAGCCAGGTAAGCATCCCAATAATGAATAGCATAAAGGCCCCTATTACCGAGCCAATCATTTGGGCTCTTTCGGAACTGGCTATTGCATCTCTGATGGTAAATTGAAATTCTTTTTCTGCAGCATCCCTGTAAGCCACTGCTGTTTTGGAATAGTTATTTCGAAGCAACTGCATTTGACTGAGTTGTTGATTGCTGGGAGATTGGGTTTTTGTGGTCATCTTTTGTGCCACAGTGAACGCTAACGAATAGTAGGTTGTAAATTCATTTCTCATTTGATTAATCTGATATTTATGCTCAGGATCAATCTCGATCATTGATTCAAAGCGATCCATAATTGCAGCAGACTTCTCTTTGGAATCATTTAAATAACTAATTTCACCGGTTGAGGATGCCGTTTGCAAAGCATCCAGCAACCCATCAAAGCTTTTGATGTTTTCTCCCGCCGCGTTTAGTTTTGGAAACTCAGTGTCACGAATCTTTTTAAGCAGTTGAGCACCGCCAGACAATACATATGAGGAATACATCAAG
>CAIWKC010000107.1 GCA_903913145.1 uncultured Gallionellaceae bacterium
ACTTTTGGAGAGTGGATGCACATTTTCAAAACAGAACTTAATGACGCCGATAAAGTGCTCATTACTGCATGCTTTGTGCAATCGCAATCTTCTACAAAAGACTTCAAGACGGCAGAAGTCAATAAGGCATTAAAAGAACATGGTTTCAAATTGTCGAATCCTTCTGCCACACTTAACAATTTGGTCGATAAGAAACTGTTATTCCAAACACGTAAGGTTGGGGTGTTGAAGTATTTTCGATTGTCTGTCGATGGCCAAAAAAATCTAAATTTATTAAAGCGGCAGGACTAAACTCTTCGTTCAATAAATTTAACGTTTAGGCAATATAACAACTGATATCCAGTGCACAGAATCATCCGATCTGGTGAACCAGCAAGAACTCGAATTCTGAAGACTACTTTTTGGAATTTTAACTGACCACAGTCGATAGTGATCCCACAATATTTTCAGGAGCGGACATTGCTGCAGATCAATCCGACAGCATTTTCATAAAACTGCCAAGGTCTGGAAGGCCAAGAATATAACGGTCAGCTTCTAAACAAATTAACATGGACAGTTTCAACCAAGATACGCAACTAATAGAGAAACTTAATCACCATGTAACGTTCCCCCTCTAGGTAAAAGTTACATTAAAATACAATCATTAAAAACAATGTATTAGCATAGTTAAACATCTTTAATTATAGAAAAAACCGCAGTAAATATAGGCTATTATTTATTATAAAACAGTATGTTGTGCGATATAATTCACCGCTCCTAAGGGTCAATTACAGGTTCGATTCCTGTCGAGGACCAAAATAGCTTGGCTTATTGAAAAAAAGTTTACGAAATGATCCGCGCTGACTTAAATATTGGATATGAAGCTAACTACACAGTTAGTTGAACTCGTAGGTAATTCCTGCCCAACCGGCACGAGGCGCTGCAGGTGTTCGAAACTGATCATTGTTGTTCCACTTTGCCGGATTGGGGCTAAATGAATTGCCTGAGTTGGTAAATTCATTTGAACCCAAAAGCCCAAAAGTTGAATATTTCCGGTCAAAGATGTTGGTCATATTTGCGAAAATTGTCCAGTTTTTATTCAATACATAATGGGTATCCAGATTGACCACGGTATAGCCGGATATCTTGCCGTTAACGTCCTGATTGTTTTCGTCACCTCTTGTGTACTGACTGGACGTTGCAACGATGTTGCTGCCCATAGACCAAGCGGTCGTGATTTCATAGCCCAGGCGCAGCTTGAGCGTTGATTGCGGAATGCCGGGAATCGTGTTTCCTTTGTTTACCTGGATACTCCCGTTTGCATCGGCTGCGCTATTCGAACTTGATCTTTCAATGAAGGGGGTTTGGAATGTCGCATCCACATAACTATAGTTGACCACAAAACTAAATTGATCGACTTTGCCATTCAATCCAAGTTCAACTCCTTGACGCATTGTATTGCCAACATTCTGAAAATAACCACTGCCCGAACTACCGCTGGCGATGAATTGAATATCATCGCTATTGTCTGTACGAAACACGCCGCTATTCCAGTTCAGATTTTCGCTCAACCTGCCGCGAACACCGCCTTCCCACGTGTGTGATACCACTTTCTGCAGATTCGGGTCTCCTCCAAAGGCGTTAGGCAAAGCACAAGGATGATTCGGATCGGCACACGCCAACTCAACCGGACTCGGTGCGCGCATACCCTCGTTGTAGCCAGCATAAAGGCCAAGTGTGTTACTCGGATTGTAATTAAAACCGATGGCCGGATTGAAGCGGCTATATTGGTGATTTCCGTCCAGATCACCCGGCACCAGAGTGTCGTCTATTCGATCAAGACTCGTTCCTGATAAATTTACCAAGGCCAAATTGAGTCGGCCGGACAGCGTCATATGCAGTTTTTTTGTGAACGAAAAAGTATCTGCACCGTAGAGTCCATAGTAGTCGTTATTTGCCGTGAGCCTGACGGTCTGCGGCGTATTGACTGGTAGTATGCTGACAATATTAATGCCGGCAAGATTGGCACTCTGCGTTTCGCTACTGAAAGTGGTACGTCCGAAGTCCGCGCTTATTCCGCCTGTCAGTTGATTGCCGTGTCCTGCCAAATCGTCAAACAAAGTTAATTGCACGGCACCTCCATAGCCATTAGTGTCGGTCGTTGTCACGACGTTGCTTGCATAAGGGTCGCATGGAGAGGGGGCAATGACGCCGCTACAGGCGACACTAGTCGAAGGTGAAACGACGCCATCGCCGGGATAATTATTATTCACATTGCTGTTGAATCCATTTGCCAGGGTGTGACGCAAATAAACATTTGCTGCAATCAGTTGGTCATCTGAGATGAAGTGGCTTCCGTTCAGCGTAATCATTCCCAACTGATTTTTGATGTAATCAGGCGTGGTATAGGCTTGTTGATTATTCCCCAGCATTTCCAATGGGAGTCCTTGAATACCATTCATTTTATTATCTGCCAGCATGACTGAAAGATCGAGATTGCTCTTGTCGTCCTGCCAACCCAGTTTGGTGAACAATTGTTTTATATCGCTGGATGAGGCTGTTCTCCAGCCATCTTCACGAAAAATATTGCCTGCGACAAAATAATCGAACTGATCTTGTTTGCCCCCAACGTCAAATTCGAATGCCCGACGCCCCCATGAGCCGCCCGTGACAGTCGCGGAGGCACCCGGATTACTATCACCGCTCTTGGTATGAACTGATAGCGCACCACCCAATGTATTCAGGCCAAAAAGCGGATTGGAACCGGGAATGAGATTAATGTTGGCAATTGCATTGGACGGAATCAAATCCCAGTTGACGATGTCTCCAAACGGTTCATTGACTCGAACGCCATCAAGAAATACCGACATACCTTGAGGTGTTCCAAGCAAAGGGGAGGCAGCAAAACCGCGATAAGTTACGTCTGGCTGATAGGGATTACCCACCGTATCGTTAATGGTCACTGATCCCAGATTGTTGTCCATAAATTCAGCAACATTAAGGGATTTTTGCTCGTTAATGGATTTACCGGACGCCGCCTGGACGTTAGCCGGGACTTGATTGATCGGCACACCAATGCCGGGTATCGGCATTGTGCCGACCACTTCAATAGTCTCAAGCTCTAAAGCCTCTGCCCTGTTCTCAGCATATGAAACTTGAGGCATAGCGAACATTAATGCCAACAACACGCTAATCTTTTGTCGAGCAAAGACACGCAATATTGCCGATACTACGATCTCATCTGCCCATTTGGCCGATTGTCGAACCCTAGTCGGTAATTGGGGCTTGCAAGTCCTATGCATTCCTTTCACCGAATGAACTTTCGATGCTACTAGGTTTAACCACTTTATTTTATCTGCAATTCAGCACACTCTTCATCTGTAAACAACCTTGAACGAGTATGAAAGGACTTGCCCTCCGGCCCTTCGAGTGAAAATGTTCCACCTCCGTGGCAGTCGATGACATCAATTATTAATTGCGTGTGTTTCCAGTATTGATACTGGGATTTGCTCATATAAAAAGGGCAGTTTCCAATATCACCCATATACTCGTCACCGGCACCAATAGTAAGTTCCCCCTCCAAAAAACAATTGGCAGCACTGTTGTCGCAACAGCCGCCGGATTGGTGAAAGAACAAGTTGTCACCATGTTTCTTCTTGAGAAATTGAATCAGTTCCAGTGCTGCTTCTGTCGCAATGACTTTTTCAACCATAATATCACCTCCATAAAAACGGGGCGGATTTCCCCGCCCCTTATAGAGTCACTCGAGGGTGACAGGAGAGTAAATCTTATTTCAGAAGAATCCTAGTTTTTGCTCGCTGTAACTCACCAGCAGGTTCTTCGTTTGCTGGTAATGATCGAGCATCACCTTGTGGGTTTCGCGACCGATACCAGATTCTTTGTAGCCACCAAATGCAGCGTGTGCAGGATAAGCATGGTAGCAGTTTGTCCAAACACGTCCAGCCTTAATTGCACGACCCATGCGGTAGGCCGTATTGCCATCGCGTGTCCAAACACCCGCACCCAGACCATACAATGTGTCATTCGCGATTGCCAAGGCTTCTGCTTCGTCCTTGAAGGTCGTCACTGCCAGCACCGGTCCGAAGATTTCTTCCTGGAATATGCGCATCTTGTTGTGGCCTTTGAACAGTGTTGGTTCAACATAATATCCGCCGGCCAAATCTCCGGACTGTTGCGCTTGTTTGCCACCGCACAACAACTGCGCACCTTCTTGTTTGCCAATATCGAGGTATGACAATATCTTGGTCAATTGCTCTTTGGAGGCTTGTGCACCAATCATGGTGTCGGTATCCAACGGGTTACCCTGTTTGATTGCCTTGATGCGCTCCAAACAACGTGCCATGAATTTGTCGTAGATGGATTCTTGAATCAATGCCCGCGATGGGCAGGTACAGACTTCACCCTGATTGAAAGCAAACAGAACCAAGCCTTCAATTGCTTTGTCAAAATAGCCGTCATCCGCATCGGCTACATCGGCAAAGAAGATGTTAGGTGATTTGCCGCCTAATTCCAGCGTTGCAGGAATCAGGTTATTAGCCGCGGCTTGAGCAATAACACGGCCAGTTGTAGTAGAACCGGTAAATGCGATCTTGGCGATGCGTTTGCTGGTGGCGAGTGGCAAGCCAGCTTCGCGTCCATAGCCATTAACAATATTGAGCACGCCGGGTGGAACCAGGTCGGCAATGAGTTCAGCCAAAATCAGGATGCTGATCGGGGTTGATTCAGCCGGTTTCAAGACCACACAGTTACCGGCACCAATCGCCGGGGCCAGTTTCCATGCCGCCATTAGAATTGGGAAGTTCCAAGGAATGATCTGACCAACGACGCCTAATGGCTCGTGATAATGGTAAGCAACGGTGGTTTCGTCAATATCGGAAAGTGCGCCTTCTTGAGCGCGCACACATCCTGCAAAGTAACGGAAGTGATCGACAGTCAGCGGGATATCTGCATTTAAGGTTTCACGGATCGGCTTGCCGTTGTCAACTGTTTCAGCATAGGAAAGCAATTCAAGATTGGCTTCAATGCGATCGGCAATTTTCAGCAACAAATTTGAGCGTTCTGTCGGAGAAGTTTTTCCCCATTTGGCGGCAGCAGCGTGCGCAGCGTCCAGTGCCAGCTCGATATCAGCCGCGCCTGAACGCGCTACTTTGGTATAGGCCTTTCCGCTAATGGGTGTAATGACATCGAAATACTCACCACTCACCGGTGCAACCCATTTGCCACCGATAAAGTTTTCGTATTGTTTTTTATAAGTAATTTTGGCACCTGCGGCGCCGGGAGCAGCATAGATCATTTGTTTTTCTCCTCATTAAAATAATTGACGATTGCTAATTTGCTAATGGGCGCATGGACTGTTTCAATTTCGATGCGACTGCCACTCTCACTCAAGTATCGTGCCAAGAAGATTAAATGAAGAAACTGATATTGATTTAATGGAATTTCAGCAAATTATTAGCACATTGTGCGGTCATGATTTCTGCCTCGCAAAGTTCAAATCTACAACAACTGTTACAAAATGGAACAGTCATCCCTGATCCTGCAAAATCATTGAAATTTAGCTATTGCACATTATTGCCAACGTTCTATACTATGGAAATAAAGATGGGTATAAATCCGTCAGAGGGGGGAAATGCTAATGACTTCGAGTGCGCTTAATTTGCGCTCAGGGTGGGAGTATCAATTTGAAAATATCTTTTGTCCCCTTGGTTTCGACGGAGGACGTTTCTCGTATTCATGGCAATTAAGTTTGACTGAAACACGGAAATTTGTAACACCCCTCTTGGACGCTATTTTTTTCATTCCAGCCTTTTTAAACAGGGAGCAGGACAATGGCGCATTCTGAAACATATATTTTGCGTGGTGCCAATTCCAACCCGTCACAGGTTCTTGCTGGGCAAAATCCCAAGCATCTGGGCGACACGGTTGTCACCCCCCCCAATCCAGTCGTTATTGAAGAATCGCACAAACGTTCCTTTGCCTACGGACTAACAACAGATATCAAGCCGCAGTTTGATCCGCTGAACCGCTCCGAATTGTCCCAGATAGTTGAGCAAAACAGGCTTCTGTATACTCATGCTGTTCCCGTCATGGAAACGCTCTATGATCAGATTATAAACACCCACAACATGGTGCTCCTGACGGATGCGAATGGTTTGATCATGCATACGATGGGCGATGACGACTTTCTCGAAAAAGCAAATAAGGTAGCGCTTAATCCCGGTGTTGCCTGGTCGGAAGAAAGCAAGGGTACGAACGCCATCGGAACCGCGATTGCAGAACAAAAACCAATGATGATTCACGCTGACGAACATTTTCTGCGTGCGAATCAATTTCTGACATGTTCTGCAGCTCCTATCCTCGACCATAAGGGCAAAGTCATTGGTGTGCTTGATGTAACCGGGGACAAGCGCAGTGTTCATAAACATACCATGGCACTCGTACGCATGTCGGTGCAAATGATTGAAAACCAATTGTTTATGGCGACTTTTCAAGATGCCGTTACCTTGCACTTCCATTCGCGCCCTGAATTCATCGGCACGTTGATGGAGGGAATTGTTTCCTTTAACCCCAGCGGTCGTTTGCTTTCCGCAAACCGCGTAGGCCTGTGTCAACTCGATTTGTCGGTGGTTGCACTTCAGTCGCACACTTTCAGTTCGCTATTCGGTTTACCGATTTCCGCGCTGTTTGATCATTACCGTACCTCTGCTCCCAGTCTGCTTACCCTTTGTTTGAACAATGGCGTACGGGTCTTCGGTCGCGCGGTATTTCGTTCTCACAATAGCGTGTTCCAAAATGGTATGAGTCAGATTGACAAATCTGAAGACAGGCCCAATTCCGTTAAGGTTTTGCAAAATGGCGCGAATAGCAGCGCCAACGAAAATGCCAGTTTGCGTCCAAGAGGACTTCGTTACTTGAATACCGGAGATCCACAGGTCGCCACCCTAATCGAGAAGGTCCAAAAAGTCTTGGGGCGAGATATAACGATCCTTATCGAAGGAGAAACCGGAACCGGCAAGGAGTTGCTTGCACAAGCAATTCATAAAGACTCTCCGCGTGCAAACGGACCGTTCGTCGCGGTCAACTGTGCCTCGATTCCGGAAACTTTGATTGAGTCTGAACTGTTTGGTTACGAAGATGGCGCGTTTACCGGTGCGCGTAAAAAAGGCAGCAGTGGCAAAATTCTTCAGGCAAACGGTGGAACCCTTTTTCTGGATGAAATCGGCGACATGCCGCTAAACCTGCAATCACGTTTGCTGCGTGTTCTCCAGGAACGTATGGTCACGCCGCTTGGAAGCACCAAATCAATTGCGGTCAATGTTGAACTGATTTGCGCCACCAACTGCAATCTGCGCGATATGATCGCCAAGGGTGAATTCCGCAAAGATCTCTATTACCGGTTGAACGGATTGGTGGTAAAACTTCCTGCATTACGCGATCGTACCGATCTCGAAATCATTGTCGAAAAAATTCTAACTTTCGAATCGGGCAATATTCGCTACTCGATTGCCCCCGAGATTATGGAGCTGTTCAAAAAACATAGCTGGCCCGGAAACTTTCGCCAGTTGACGAGCCTGCTTCGGACTGCCATGGTCATGGCAGGAGATGAGCGGGAAATTCGGCATGAACATTTGCCTGATGACTTCCTTGAAGAAATAACAACCGCCAAAATCGAATTCATCAAAACAAATTTAGCCAGCGACATCGCCCATCACCCAATCAAAAGCGAATCCAATATGGATGAAGTGAAGATATTTGCCATCCAAAAGGCACTAGAAGAACATAAAGGCAAGGTATCGGCAGCAGCCAAAGCACTCGGTGTTTCACGCAATACAATCTATCGGAATATGAACTTAAAGTAATAATGCTTTATGCTTCTTGATGCAATTTCATGACGTCAATTGATTGAAGCCTCTGACTGGGACATCTGCTTGTTTATTTGTCTTTGCCCGAAAATAGCGTTGGGAACGCTACAACCAATCGTGTATTAGTGTAAAGGTGCCCTTAGGTTGCAATCGCCCGACAAGTCGGGCCCCCACACCGGCACTCATTGTTGGAGGCCGTCTTGTCGGGCGATTAGATGCTTAGAAATACGTGCAAATCGCAATCATTTTAGATTGATATTTGCCATTCAAGAAACCAACGCTAATTTCAGACATGGCTTTTTTTGAAGGGCATCGCATAATGCATCATTAATGCCTATGGCACTAAAATTGCTGTCTTGCTCCACATTCTATCTTGTAAATCAACTCAATAACCATGACACATAAAATCTTCTATATCAATTCGACACAGAGAACTCAATTGTACAAAATCGGAATAGCCACAACTGCATTGGCGTGCCTGCAAACTCAGTTTATTGCCAACGCCAGCGCCCTGGAAAACCAGCTTGACCCCGTCGTGGTATCTGCAAGTCGAACAGAGCAACGAATGATGGACACAGCTGCTTCAATTGATATCGTGAATTCCCAACAACTTCAC
>CAIWKC010000108.1 GCA_903913145.1 uncultured Gallionellaceae bacterium
ATGCATTCGAATTTAATGATGAATTCCTCTGAAAATAGATAAAAAATTAATATGAATGTATTCCAGACGCACTCTCAAATAGTTTCAGACTACGCTACATATATTCGGAGTTTCCTACGAATTGCTGATCCACACATTCGAGAGACTGTTGAAAAGGCACTTAATGAAGGTAAATTGTGGCCGGAACCTTTACTTCAGTTCAATCCTTCCTTTGAAATGTTTGGTAGTCTTGATGAATTGGCTCAGTCTGGTGAGATTCATCCTGATATTCGCGACATTTTTAAAGGGTACTCCCTATACCGCCATCAAGTTGAAGCTATTCGACTAGGAATATCCGGAAAAGACTTTATCGTCACATCGGGAACCGGTTCTGGGAAATCGCTTACTTACATTGGATCGATTTTCCATCACCTGCTTTCTAATCCAGGTAGCAAAGGTGTAACTGCGATCGTCGTTTATCCGATGAATGCTCTCATCAACTCACAGAATGATGAGTTCACTCGATACAAAGACAACTACGAAAAAAATACCGGGAAAATATTCCCAATCACGTTTGGACAATACACTGGACAAGAAAAAGAAGAACGTCGCACCCAGATGCTTGAGAATCCACCACAGGTTCTTTTAACGAACTATATGATGTTGGAGCTTCTCCTGACGCGAATTCGTGAACGCCCCATTCGTGATTCCATCTACGAAAATCTCAAATTTTTAGTATTTGACGAACTTCATACCTATCGCGGTCGGCAAGGGGCAGATGTTGCATTATTAATTCGGCGCATACGCGCGAGTTGCATTAATCCCGTCGTTTGTATCGGTACGTCGGCGACAATGGTATCTGTTGGCTCGCTGGCTGAACAAAGAACCGAGGTTGCCAAGGTTGCTAGCAAGCTATTCGGTAAGGTGTTTCAACCCAATCAAATAATTAATGAAACACTCTCACGCTCACTCGCTTTCAACGATCATCTGCCTCACAAAAATGAGTTGTCATTAGCGATTGATGTTGGGGTTGATCTTAATGGTGACTCCGAAGTACTGAAATCGCATCCTGTGGCTGTTTGGTTGGAAAACGTAATAGCCCTAGAACAGAAAGAAGCGCAGCTTGTTCGGGGAAAGCCTCAAAAACTAAGCAAAATTGCAGAATTGCTCTCGACAGAATCAGGTAAGTCTATCGACCTGTGTGAACAGTTTCTTAAAAACCTTTTGCAATGGATTAGTGCCGTTAACCAAAAAACCCAATCTGCAGGTCAGCGATATACTCAACTGCCATTCAAGCTGCACCAGTTTATTTCTCAAACGGGCTCCGTTTACACCACACTTGATCAAAATGACAATCGTTACATTACTTTGGAGCCGGGTGTATATAAAGTTGATGACGGCGACAAAAAACTAATCTTCCCAAATGTGTTTTCACGCGCCAGTGGACATGCATTTATCTGCGTTTCAAAACGTGGAGATCGTCTTGAGCCCAGAGAATTCCGCGAAAACTCTGATGAAGATTCCGATGCTACAGACGGCTATCTCATAATCGGTGATGATATTTGGGACCCTCTGGAAGATCTTGATCAACTACCAGAAGCATGGGTGCGCCAAACTAAGACCGGGCCAGTAGCGGATTCTAAGAAGAAAGCATCGCTCCCTAGCAAACTGTATTTCAATGAATTTGGCGTTTGCTCTGAAACAAAGCCACTGAAATGGTGGGGATGGTTTATGAAAGCGCCGTTGTTGTTCGATCCGACATCTGGCGTATTCTACGACACCAAGACCAACGAAGGAACGAAACTAACCAAGTTGGGTAGCGAAGGGAGAAGTACCTCCACAACAATAACGGCATTTTCCATCCTCAACCGGTTGAGCGATGCCGGCTTTCACGAATCTGACCAGAAACTACTTAGCTTTACGGACAATAGGCAAGATGCAGCTTTACAAGCCGGACACTTCAATGACTTTGTTCAAGTCGTACGCTTGCGGGCAGGAATTCGTAAAGCTATTGAAAATGCACCCAATCAAACACTCAATTTCGCAACTATAGGTGAGGCTGTATCTAAAGCGCTATCAGTCCCATTTACCGAGTACGGAAATCGAAAAGAAGAGCCACAATTCGGCTCTGTTCGCGAAGAGTACGAAAGGTGCTTTCAAAATTATCTTTTGTATCGTGCCATTGCTGATTTAAGACGAAGCTGGCGTATCGTTTTGCCTAATCTGGAGCAATGCGCACTATTAAACGTAACGTATTCCAATCTTGATCTGATTGCAGCTGACAAGGCCTGGAGTGGATTCCCGCTTGTTGGAGACCTTTCTCTAGAAGATCGTAAGGATTTTATTTCCACGATTCTTGATTTCTTCAGGCTTGAATTTGCAATTCATAGTGAAAATTATTTAACTCAATCGAAGATCAAAGAAAACGAGCAGTTATTCCGAGAAAAGCTGCGGGCACCTTGGACGCTAGATCGAAATGAAGAACTTCGTGAGCCGTTCTTTATACGTTACGACCCATTGCAGAGATCTGCAAAGATTTCGTCAAAGAGCATGGGTCCAGCAAGTGCACTCGGTAAATTCGTAAAGTTATATGTTCGTAAAAATGAGATTGATCTTGATCTAAAAGGACAGAACTACCGCAATTTCATCGAGAAATTGATGGCGATGCTGGAGCAAGCTGACTTCCTGAAATCGCAATTAGCCAAGAATGAAAAGAACGAACCTATTCCAATTTATCGACTTCGCTTGGATAAAATCGTTTGGACACTTGGAGATGAAAAAACTGTAAAAGCAGATGTCATAAAACAGCGCTCATACAAGGAGCAGGCTCCGGGACCGAATCTCTTTTTTCAAAGCTTGTATTTGAGAGACTTCTCCAAAGTCAAACGTCAGCGTGGTGAAGATCACACGGGCCAACTCGGGACTGATGTTCGTATCGAAAGGGAAGACTTATTCCGTGAAGGAAAAATAAGTGCACTTTTCTGTTCGCCTACGATGGAGTTGGGAATTGATATCAGAAATTTGAGCGTCGTTCACATGCGAAATGCTCCACCTAATCCGGCCAATTATGCCCAACGTTCTGGGCGAGCCGGTCGAAGTGGGCAAGCCGCATTGGTCTTTACCTATTGTTCCACTTATTCGCCGCACGATCGCCATTATTTTAATGAGCAAGCAGCTTTGGTTGCGGGCGCTGTTATGGCACCTCGCCTCGATTTGTGCAATCGTGAGCTTCTTGCCTCTCACCTTAATGCACTTGTTGCCTCTCAAATTGGAATGCCAGGTCTTAATGATATTGGAGTAGGCAGACCGTCCATCATGAAATTAGTCGTTGATGATAACGACAAAATGCCACTTTCCAAAGAAGTGTGTTCGGGTCTCGAAATGTCTTCAGCAACATACGCTGAGATCAGATCCATCTTTAAGCGAGTGATACACGATTTTGAATCTGAACTTGAGGAAAAAGGATCTACGTGGTATTCAGATCAATGGATCGATCAGAATCTCTCAAAAGTAGCCGACAATTTAGATAAGTCTCTTGATCGCTGGAGAAAGCTTTACCGCTCAGCCAGAAATATTCTTACTCGAGCAACACAGAAAATCGAAAGTGGAACGCTCAGCTTGGGCAGCGATGAATATAGAAAACACAAGCGCAACCAGGATCAAGCTACGCGGCAACTTGATTTACTCCGTAATGATTTAGTGGGACGATCAAGTGAACTGTCTGAATTCTACCCATACCGTTATTTGGCTTCAGAGGGCTTCCTCCCGGGATACAACTTTACGCGCTTACCTATTCGAGTGTTTTTACCCACCGGAGATTCTTCCGGAGAATTTGTATCGCGTCCAAGGTCAATTGCGTTGCGAGAGTTCGGTCCGTTAAACACTATCTACCACAATGGACGCAAATATCGTGTTAGTCAGTTGGTCATACAAGACGCGGAGTCAGCATTATCTGAAGCAAAAATCAGCCGCAAAATTGGCTATTTCATGTCAGGGGAAGCACTTCAAAACAGTGTTTGTCCGTTTTCTGGGATAGATCTCGCCGACAATGCGGCTAAAGAACATCTACACGATTTAATCGAAATGGCTGAATCTCGTGCCGAAGAAATTGATCGTATTTCTTGCGAAGAAGAAGAGAGAGTATCTAGGGGTTTTGAAATACGTACTTTCTTCTCCGTTGATGGAGGGCAAGTGGATCGAGTCCGCAAAGCAATCGCCAAAACGTCAGAAAACCCTATGCTCAATTTGCGTTACATACCTGCTGCTCGACTGATTCATGTCAACTCCAAGTGGCGCGCGCAGCAAAATGAGGGTTTCCCAATCGGTTTAATTTCGGGCGATTGGCGGGCATCTGTACCGGATGCTGATAGCCCGATTAAGGAAGAATTTCGTTTGGTCAAATTGTGGACTTCAAACTTAGCAGATGCGTTGTATATCGAACCAATTCAACCGCTAGGATTGAAACCTGAAGGGGTCATTACTCTTCAGCACGCCATCAAGAGAGCCATTGAACGAGTTTTTCAAGTAGAGCCAAATGAAATTGGTGTGGTGACCATCGGCGATCCAGAGGCGCCAAGCATTCTGATTTATGAAGCGTCCGAGGGTAGTTTGGGCATTCTGTCCCAGTTTGTTGATGACATTGAAGTGTTCCATCAAGTGATTCAACAAGCGATTCTGCTGTGTCGATTTGATGATGAAAAGTACAAAGCACCTGCCAGTTATGACGACCTGCTCAGCTACTACAATCAGCGTGACCACAAGATAATCGACCGTCATTTGATTCAAGATGCACTGGATAAATTAAGTATTTGTTCAATCGAAATTCAAACTAACACTGGCTTCGCAAGTTATGAAGATCAATACCAATCATTACTCCGAAACCTTGATCCCAGTTCCTCAACTGAACGCAAATTTATCAACTATCTTTACCAGAATGGACTGCGCCTGCCGGACGCTGCGCAAAAGAGAGTGGAAGGTCTGTATGTTCAACCAGATTTTTATTACGAACCCAGACTATGGGTATTCTGCGATGGCACACCGCATGACCAGCCTGCCATACAATCAGATGATGAAATAAAACGTCAGTCCATCAGGGCACGCGGAGATGAAGTCTGGGTTTATTACTACCTTGATGATCTGGCTGCTAAAGTAGCTGCCCGACCTGATATTTTCAGAAAAGTGCGATGAATTTCTCTCAAGCCTCATTAAGACCTGGCAAATTGGTATCTTTGCGTGGACGTGACTGGATAGTCCTTCCTTCGGATGACCCAGATCTTCTGGTTGTTAAACCCCTCGGCGGATCAGATGACGAGATCACAGGTGTCTTTCTTCCATTAGCACTTGAAAGCGACAAGCCTACCGATGCTCGATTTCCTCCACCGGAAGCTGCCGATATTGGAGACATCAGCACTGCACGCTTGCTCTATGAATCGGCTCGTCTAGCATTTCGAAATGGTGCAGGCCCATTTAGATCACTCGCAAAACTATCTTTCCGCCCACGTTCCTATCAAATGGTGCCTCTCATCATGGCGCTACGCCAAGAGAATGTGCGCATGTTGATTGCAGATGATGTCGGCGTGGGTAAAACTGTTGAGGCGCTCCTCATTGTTAAAGAATTGCTGGAGCGGCGCAAGATCAAACGCTTCGCAGTTATATGTTTGCCCCACCTTTGCGATCAATGGCAAGCAGAGATTCGTGCCAAACTTGATATCGAGGCAGTCATCATTCGCTCCAACACTCAGGCGCGTCTAGATCGTCAAATCCAAGGTGACACAAGCGTATATGACTACTACCCATATCAGGTCATCAGCATTGACTTTATCAAGTCTGATACGCGGCGCGACGTATTCGTAGAGCAGTGTCCAGAAATGGTGATCGTTGACGAAACGCATACCTGTGCCAGACCCACAGGTGCCTCCGACAGCCAGCAGCAGCGCTATCATTTGATCAGCCGAATTGCCGCGAAGGAAGGGCAGCAACTCATCATGCTTACTGCAACTCCGCACAGCGGAAAGCCCGAAGAATTTCAATCTCTGTTGGGATTGCTGCGCCCTGATTTCGAAACTATTGACCTTCCCAATTCCAGTCAGCAGCAACGTCGAGAGTTGGCTCGATATTTTGTTCAGCGTAAACGGGGTGACGTGGAAAAGTGGCTAGGCGAAGACACGCCGTTTCCACAACGTGATGCTTTCGAATGGCCATATGAATTATCTCCAGCCTATCTTCGCTTTTTTGAAGAAATTATTGAATTCGCCCGCAGACTCATCTCACTTGATTCAACCAAAAGTGAGAAAAAACGGGTGCAATATTGGACAGCCCTAGCTCTGTTGCGTGGAGTCATGTCCAGCCCCGCTGCCGGCATTGAAATGCTCAATACACGGCTTTCAAATCTGGATGCCCTAATCGGTGAGGATGCTGAGATTACAGCCAAATTGGCTTTTGAGCTTGAAGAAAACCCGGTACGAGATTCAGAGTTCGGCTTTGAGGGCGATAGTGCTCCGACTCAAATTATTGAGCGAAACGATTGGACTAAACAGCAAAGAGAGGAGCTACGCGGTTTTGCTAAACAACTTGAACAACTTGGCAATATTAAACAGGATTTAAAATTATCCTCTACCGAGTTAATCATGGATGACTGGCTTTCCAATGGTTTCAACCCGGTGATTTTCTGCCGTTATATCGCAACAGCAAAATACGTTGGCGAACAACTCGCTCCTGCGCTGAAAAAGAAATATCCAAAAGTGGATGTGCAAGTCATTACCAGCGAGCTTCCCGACGAACTACGTAAACAGCACATTGAAGAAATGGGTAAGTCGCCGCAGCGTGTGCTTGTTGCAACGGACTGCCTCTCGGAAGGTATAAACTTGCAAGATCAATTTACCGGGGTTTTGCACTATGACTTGCCCTGGAATCCAAACCGTTTGGAACAACGCGAGGGGCGTGTTGATCGCTTCGGTCAAATGGCGCCCATCGTCAAAGCCTGTCTTCTTTACGGAGCAGACAATCCTATTGATGGCATCGTACTCGATGTACTCTTGCGTAAAGTCCGCGAGATCAAGCGCGCTACCGGAATCAATGTGCCCTTCCCGGAAAATTCGCAGAGCATCATTGATACTATTACGCAAGCATTGCTCCTTAACCCAAATCGTCACGTCGAAACAAAACGCATAGACAAGCTTCAATTTGCGTTTGATTTTTCTGACGTTGATGAAGCCGCCAGCGCCAAAGCCAATGTTACTCGCAAGGTGGATGAAGCAGCAGAACGGGAGAAAGCATCACGCAGCATCTTTGCCCAAAATGCCATTAAGGCACAGGAAATAGAAGGTGACCTGCGCGAGGTCGATGAAGCCATTGGTGACCCGCACGCAGTTGAAGATTTCGTTACCTCAGCGTTGAATAATCTGTTTGGTGTACAAGTCAGCAAAGCATCTAAGGGCTACCGAATCGTGATGGGCAATTTGCCGCCTCAGTTACGCGATTTGTTACCGGCAGGCGATCCAGTCAAGGTAAGTTTTTTATCGCCCACACCAGAGGGCTATCATTATCTTGGCCGTAACCATCGCTTCGTAGAACAGCTTTGCCAGCTTGTAATGGCCAACACCTTGGCCAGGGTTGATAAACGTGCCGTACGTGCCGCTGTTATCCGTACACGGCAAGTAAAAGTCAAAACCACACTTCTTCTATTTCGATGCCGCAACGTTATCGAACAGACCAAGGCCAATCATCAAATCGTAGCTGAAGAAATGTTGCTCTGGGGCTGGCGCGGCACACCGCAACAACAAGTATTTCTTGACCACGCCGCCGCAAAGGCATTGCTTGCTGAAGCACGTGCCTCGTCTGATCTTTCGCCCCAAGCGCGGGCAAGCTTTCTAGAAAACGAATTGATGTTACTCGACAATTTGGATGATGCTTTTAAGGTGATTGCAGAACAGCAATCCAAACGTCTAGTAGAAGCGCACGAACGATTTAGCGCCCTTATGGAAAAACAGCGATTCCAAGTTGTGTATCCTGTGTTGCCAATGGATCTTCTCGGAATCTATATATTGTTGCCGGAAACGGTCTAAGGGCTTGAGTGATGATTCCGGTCGCTACAA
>CAIWKC010000109.1 GCA_903913145.1 uncultured Gallionellaceae bacterium
AAAATTTTGAGAGTTAACCAAGCATTTACGAGAATTACTGGATATAGTGCAGAAGAGGTTATTGGGCAAAATCCTCGGATATTAAAATCCGGTCGTAAAGATGCGAATTTCTATGCAACGATGTGGAAAAAAATCAACAACACTGGGGCATGGGAAGGTGAAATCTGGAATCGGCGCAAAAACGGTGAAGTGTATCCAGAACACCTCACAATCACCGCTGTAAAGGATTCAGAAGGTGAAGTTTCTAATTACGTTGCCACTCTTACCGATATCACCCTCTCTAAGGCTGCAGAAGATGAAATCAAGCATCTCGCATTTTATGACCCACTGACTCGCCTACCTAACCGGCGACTTCTGCTAGACAGACTCAGACAAGCACTGGCATCGATAGCAAGGGGCGGTCAAACCGGAGCATTACTATTCATCGATTTAGACAACTTCAAGACACTAAATGACACCCTCGGGCATGACATAGGTGACTTGCTGCTACAACAAGTTGCTCAACGACTCGAGTCCTGTGTACGTGAAGGCGATACCGTGGCTCGGTTAGGCGGTGATGAATTTGTGGTCATGCTGGAAGACTTGAGTAAGGATTCAATAGAAGCGGCAGAACAGACTGAAACGATTGGCAGGAAGATTTTATCCCTGCTAAATCAAACCTACATGCTTGGCACACATCAACACCATAACACACCCAGTATTGGAGCAACATTATTCAGAGACAATTCGCAATCGATTGATGACTTAATGAAGCAAGCAGATATTGCAATGTATCAGGCAAAGAAAGCCGGACGCAATACGCTGCGCTTCTTTGACCCTAAGATGCAAGAGACTGTTGATGCCCGTGCAGTACTTGAAACAGAGTTGCGCAATGCAATTGGGAATAATGAGCTGGAAGTCTACTATCAACCCATCGTCGAAACTAAAACAGGCAAAATACATAAGGCTGAAGCTCTGCTAAGATGGAAGCATCCATATCGTGGAATGGTCAGTCCAGCCACGTTTGTACCATTGGCTGAAGAATCAGGGTTAATTCTTGAAATCGGCGAGTGGGTATTTATGCAAGCAATAAATACCATTGAGCATTGGAAAAATGAGACGGGGCAGATAATCCAAGTAAGTGTAAATAAGTCTCCTGTCCAGTTTGTTAGAGCTGAAAGGCACCCTTGGTTGGAAAGGCTAGCTAACTCTGAATTACCTAAGGGCTGTATTGCGGTTGAAATCACAGAAGGGCTATTGATAACTGATTCTGAGAAGGTCAGGTACGAACTGTTGTCATTTCAAAAACGGGGCATAGAAGTCTCAATAGATGATTTTGGAACAGGGTTTTCAGCATTGTCATATTTGAATCAATTCGACATCGACTATTTGAAGATCGATATATCATTTATCAGAAGCATGGCTGAAAATGAAAGCAATCGAGCATTGACAGAGGCTATTATCGTGATGGCCCATAAACTAGGAATAAAGACAATTGCTGAAGGTGTTGAGACAGAAGCACAGCGGGATTTTTTAGTTCAGTTTGGTTGTGATTACATCCAAGGATTTTTGTATTCTAAGCCTGTAACTGCAACTGAGTTTATTAAACTCATTCGAACTTAGCCGCAATATTTTGCTTCACACTAAGGGCTATTACGTCTCATTTTCTACCCTAAGTGAATGACCGTAATCTGTCAACGAATTCGTAGGGTTCTATGACCGGATTGGGTTAAAAAGAGACCCCTATAGTGCGAATTTATTAGAGGTTTGAACGTCCGCAGCACACACAAAGCGGGCATACGCGGTAGAATTAGGGAACTTCGGCACCCGGCCACGAACCGACTTCCATATAGGTCAGCTTTGCGGTAAGCAGTCTGGGATAACTAATTATCGATTTGCGCCAAAATAAGTAGTAAAAACGCACCTCATTTTTCGTCAGACATATCGCTTTGCTCCACTAATTTTATAGACCAGCCTCTTGATTAAAGCCTGACTTAATAACTCGCCTTTGTGAGTATCTAGTACTTTTGGCATATTGACTCTGCAATATATGTGCAACTATTGTGTGATCCTCTCATGGTTTCAACTTACATATAAATGGTGACAGTTCAACTAAACTTAGATGAAGTGTTTTACGAATTGGTACATTGAAAGGAATCCTATGAACAGTCAATTTTCAAGTGAAGTTTCATCTGGTAAATGGACATTGAAGAGGCGATTTGCTCTTGCAATAGGAACTGTCGTGGTAGTCATGCTCATATCAATGTACGGCGTTCGTTTACTTGGAAAAGCGGCGACGTTTCATTTCCTCGAACGAAATCACATGGAAGTAGCGCTACGCATGGATGCAGAACTTGCCAGCGTGGAACATGAAGCAAATAACGCTAGCACAATTCGCATTGAAATTATTTCGGAACAGCTAAACGAAGCGCGCAAACTCGCAGTTCAGGCTGACAATGAAATATTCTGGTTTGAGCAGCAACTATTTAGGGCCTTAGGTTTCAGTCCGCTAATTGATCTTCCGGAAAAGGATATTGTGGATGTGGATCGCATGTTATCCACCATAGGAGCTTTCTCATTGCATACTGGTCCTATGCCGAAAGAATTGGCAGTAAAGTTGCGACAAGATATGGACGCCGTAATGTCGAATTCTAAACTTTTTGCTCCCTTAACCTCGAATGCGGCGTCGTTCATCAAGGTCGCTGTTTCAGTGCTCTCCTTGATTTGTACTGCAGTCCTAATCTTCACAGTCATCAGCTTGCGGCAACGCACTTTGCAGCCCCTTGCATTAGCGATTTCAGCAGCCGAGCGAGTTGCGAGTGGAGACTTGAGGCAAGTAATCATCGTTTCATGAAAAGATGAAATTTCGCAGCTACTAGGATCTTTGGCAACGATGCAAGGAAAATTACGAGATGTAGCGGGCCGGATAAATAACACAGCAGAAGAACTGGTAAGTGCAGCAAATCAACTTTCTGCAAATGCCCAGCAAGTATCAAGTAGCACAGACGAGCAGAGTAATGCAGCATCTTCTATGTCTGCTGAAGTTGAGCAAATGACAGTGAGTATCAGTCAAGTTAGCACCAATGCGGCAAACGCTGAGCGGGCAACAAATGATTCCCAAGAATACTCAACTAAAGGGGCTGAAATAATCAATAAAACGGCGTCTGAAATAGGAAATATTGCGAGTGCCGTCACAAACTCATCCTCTATGATTGCAGATTTAGAACGCCGTTCTGTTGAAATACAAGGAATTGCAAGTGTGATCCATGATATTGCTGATCAGACGAACCTACTGGCACTGAATGCTGCAATTGAAGCTGCAAGGGCTGGTGAACAAGGGAGAGGATTTGCTGTGGTCGCTGATGAAGTGCGCAAGTTGGCAGAGCGCACAGCCAAATCAACACGTGAAATATCGGCCATGTTGGCGAGCATACAGGAGTGTACTCGTGCTGCGGTATCCAGTATGGATCAAGGTGTTTCTATGGTGTCTAATGGAACAAATCTGGCTAATCAAGCGGGACAATCAATAGAGCTAATTCGAGAAAATGATATTCGCGTTGTCAAAGAAGTAAACGATATTAGTGTCGCAATTCGAGAGCAGAAGGCCGCAAGTGAGGATATTGCCAGAAGTGTCGAAAAGATCGCACAGATGGCAGAACAAAATAGTGCTGCATCGCGCGAAACAGCAATTGCTGCAAATGGTTTAAATGAATTGGCAATTGTATAAATTCCCTACCGTTGATTTCAGCCATAGCATATCTATAGCCGTATTGTTGGATGTAAGCTGGGTGTTTAAACCTA
>CAIWKC010000110.1 GCA_903913145.1 uncultured Gallionellaceae bacterium
GCAATACAGGAAATAATTATCAAATTACATCAAAATAGTCTGCCAGAAACCTGCCTCCGGTGAAGGCCTGTTCATGGCCGGTAACGGCAGTTTTGGCCTATTGAAACATCGTCCGCTTTTCGGACTATCTCCCGATGACTACATAATAGTTTGATTAATGCAAAAGCACAATTTTGGACAAAAGTCTTAGAATTGTAGAAATCTAGAATGTTTTGTAGAAAAACAAAAAGCCTGCATTTCTGCAAGCCTTTGTTTTATTGGTGGGCCCTCGCGGACTTGAACCGCGGACCAAAGGATTATGAGTCCTCTGCTCTAACCAACTGAGCTAAGGGCCCTTAACTTTACTCTTCGCCGTCGAGGAAACTTTTCAGTTTTTCTGAACGTGAAGGATGACGCAGTTTACGTAATGCTTTGGCTTCAATCTGGCGAATTCGCTCACGTGTAACGTCGAATTGTTTGCCAACTTCTTCCAAAGTATGGTCGGTGTTCATCTCGATACCAAAGCGCATACGCAACACTTTAGCTTCACGCGGTGTGAGGCTGTCCAATATATCTTTGGTCACATTGCGCAGGCTGTCGTAAACGGCTGCATCCACAGGTGCCAAGGTGTTGCCGTCCTCAATGAAGTCGCCCAAATGAGAATCATCGTCATCCCCCACCGGGGTTTCCATCGAAATCGGTTCTTTGGCAATTTTGAGAATTTTACGGATTTTATCTTCGGGCATTTCCATCTTGACTGCCAATGTTGCGGCGTCTGCTTCCAAACCGGTCTCTTGCAATATCTGGCGCGAGATACGATTCATCTTGTTGATGGTCTCGATCATGTGCACAGGGATACGGATAGTGCGGGCCTGATCTGCAATAGAGCGGGTGATCGCCTGACGTATCCACCATGTAGCGTATGTGGAAAATTTATATCCGCGACGATACTCGAATTTATCCACGGCTTTCATCAGGCCGATGTTGCCTTCCTGGATCAGATCGAGGAATTGCAAACCGCGATTGGTATACTTCTTGGCGATGGAAATAACAAGACGCAAGTTAGCCTCAATCATGTCACGTTTAGCACGACGTGCTTTGGCTTCGCCATTGGTCATCTGTTTGTTGATCTCTTTCAGATCTTTGACCGGAATACCAACACGCTGTTGCAAATCGAACATCTTTTTTTGCTGGTCGATAATCGCTGCCTGATATCTGGAGAGGGTATCGCTGTATGGCTTCCTTGCAGCAATTTCTTGCTTAACCCAATCAAGATTTTCCTCATTCAGAGGAAATACTTTGATGAAATGCTGGCGCGGCATATGTGCTTTGGTAACACACAGTTCCTGAATGCTACGCTCATATCCGCGAACTTCTTCTACTAAGCCGCGCATCGTGTTGCAAAGGGCATCAACCTGTTTGGCAGAAAAGCGGAACTGCATTAACTCATCAGATATCTGCGACTGAAGTTTGTCGTATTGTTTACTGCGGTAGCCAAATTTTTCGTATGACTTGCCTAATTTTGTGAACAAATCAGCAATAACCGCAAAACGCGCCAATGCATCTTCTTTTAGTTGTGCGAGATTTGCGGCAGCAGCAGCATCGCCGTCTTCTTCAGATTCTTCATCTTCGTCTGCTTGCTCCTCTTCAATATCGTCTTCTTCGATCAAAGGTTCAGCGAGCATTTCGTCTTGAACATCGATGAATCCGTCTATAACTTCATCAATGCGTAACTCTTCCTTGGTGACTTTGTCAGCCAGTGCCAAAATTTCCGCAATGGTCGCCGGACATGCTGAAATTGCCTGAATCATATGCTTCAGGCCTTCTTCGATGCGTTTGGCGATAACGATTTCGTCCTGACGAGTGAGCAGTCCGACAGTCCCCATCTCGCGCATATACATGCGCACCGGATCGGTAGTGCGACCGAAATCAGAATCAACGGTCGAGAGTGCGGCTTCTGCAGCTTCAACTGCATCTTCATCTGCAGCCACGGGTGTCGAATCGGTCATAACCTGATTTTCGACATCGGGTGCCTGATCATGAACGGTAATGCCCATGTCATTAATCATGCTCACCACGCCTTCGATTTGCTCGACTTCAAGCATTTCAGGCAGATGGTCATTGATTTCGGCAAACGTCAGATAGCCACGTTCTTTCCCAAGCAAAATGAGCGCTTTTAACCGCGTGCGCCGCTCTTCTACATCTTGCTGTAGTTCGGCGGGGTTAAGCTCTTGTTTTGCGCTGGCGGTTTGTTTGGCTTTAGTTGCAGCAGTAGCTGCTGGTTTGGCAGAAGCGGGTTTCTTGTTCTGTTGCTGAGTCGCCATAATCGGTGAATCCTCAAATTAAATTTCACATGCTGTAGCACCTGCAATACGTGCACGGTGCCAAAAAGGTCGAGGATTATACCAGATTCTCAAAACTTTTCCGATGGTTAGCGACGTTTAACCTCTTTGCACCAATTGCAAGTAACGTGCCCGCTCTTGCTCATTAAGGGAATTCAAGCCTCTGGCGTGTAAAACCTCAAGTTCAGCTTTGCGTGATTCAGCATGGAGTTTAGCAATCGTCCCTGCAAATTCTGCCTCAACATTGAAGTCGTCACCCCATTGCAGAACATCACCCTGAGCCTGCGCTAATGCACCTTCATATGCTGTTCCCTGAAAATGCTGAATCATCGCGGCAGTGCTGGTTTCATCAGCAGATTCGCGCAGCCAGTCAGCAAGAGCGGCGATTGCTGCTCCCTCCGTTCCCTCACCGTGCCAGTCACTTGGCAATTCCCGCGCTAACTCCGGGAGCATCACCAAACAACGCAATAAAGTACGCAAACCGGAAGGGGTAGAGCGTTTGGCTTTTAGGGGCGCGGCACGCTGCATGGGGGCAATTGGCTTAATGACGTACAAAGCTTCCAATTCGGCCTGGGTTACACCTGCCAGCGTAGCCACTTCTTTGCGCAACAACAGTGCCGTGGTCGGCGCTGTAATTGCCGTGAGCAATGGCTGTGCCTTTTGCAGGAGCGCGCTGCGCCCTTCTTGTGTATGCAAATCGATTTGAGAGGTGAGTTCACGCAGCAGATAACCTGAAAGCGGAAGAGAGTTATCCAGCTCACTTTCGAAGGCCTCAGTGCCGAATTCGCGGATGTAAGTATCGGGGTCGTGCTCTTCCGGCAAAAAAAGAAAACCGATGCGTTTTCCATCCACAAGTTGCGGGAGTGAATTCTCAAGGGCTCTCCATGCCGCTTTTTGACCTGCCTTGTCTCCATCGAAACAAAACACTACTTGTTCACTCAAGCGTAACAGTTTTTGGACGTGGAACGGTGTAGTAGCCGTACCCAGAGTCGCAACTGCATATTCAACTCCATGTTGCGCCAAGGCAACGACATCCATGTAACCTTCGACTACGACGACGCGCTGTTGCGCACGAATCGACTTTTGCGCCTGAAACAAGCCGTAAAGTTCGTGACCCTTTTCGAACAATGGGGTTTCAGGTGAGTTAAGATATTTTGGTTCTCCCTTGTCCAGCACGCGCCCGCCAAAACCGATGACTTGACCACGCACGTTGACGATGGGAAACATAATTCGGTCACGAAAGCGGTCGTAACGTTTGTCGCCCTCGCCTTCAACAACCAGTCCGGTTTCAACCAGACTTGGGTCCTGATAGTTGGTTACTGCACTAATGAGGTTTTGCCAAGCATCCGGCGCATAGCCAATACCGAAGCGAGCTGCAACTTCACCGCTCAAGCCGCGTTTTTTAAGATACTCAATCGCCCTCTGAGATTGTTTTAATTGATCACGATAGTAGCGAGTGGCAGTCTGCATCAAGTCATAAAGGTCTGGAGCGACTTTATGCTGCGGGACGTTGGAAGCTTCCTGCGGGACAGCCACACCAATGTTTCTGGCGAGATCTTCCACCGCCTCGACATAGCCCATTCCGGCATGCTCCATCACAAAACCAATCGCGGTTCCATGCGCACCGCAACCAAAGCAGTGATAAAACTGCTTGGACTGGCTTACCGTAAAAGAGGGAGATTTTTCGTTATGAAATGGGCAGCAGGCAACAAAATTGGCTCCCGCTTTTTTGAGCGGAAGGTAGCGCTCGATCACGTCCACGATATCGAGGCGATTGAGCAAATCCTGAATGAAACTTTTTGGGATCATTCCGTCCTCGCTGTTTACTTTGGGAACCGGGAGCTACAGAATTACAGCCAAAGCTGAAATATTAATTACTTGGACAACTGGGCTTTAATCAAGCCGGAAACTTTGCCCATATCAGCGCGACCGGCCAATTTGGGTTTGATCGCCGCCATGACTTTACCCATATCCTGCGGGCCGGCAGCAGCTGTTGCGGTAATGACTTCGGCTATTGCTGAAACGATTTCGGCTTCGCTAAACTGTTGCGGCATATAAGATTGCAATACCGTCACTTCAAATTTTTCCACATCTGCAAGGTCTTGCCGATTTGCGGCCTCGTACTGGCTAATTGAATCGCGTCGTTGTTTCAGCATCTTTTCGATGATAGAAACAATATCAGCGTCGGTGAGCTCGATACGCTCGTCGACTTCGCGCTGCTTCATTGCAGAAAGCAAAAGACGAATCGCCCCAAGACGTGCAGTTTCTTTTGCACGCATCGCGGTTTTCATATCTTCTGTAATTTGCTGCTTCAGCGTCATCGTAAAAACTAACTCCGCAATCTCAAAGATTGCGTCGTTGCCTTTAAGGAATGATTAAAATAGCTTGGGAGGAAGAGTCTGGCTGCGCAAACGCTTGTAATGGCGTTTTACGGCTGCTGCAAGTTTGCGTTTACGTTCAGCCGTAGGCTTTTCGTAAAATTCGCGAGCACGCAACTCTGTCAACAAGCCTGTCTTTTCCACAGAGCGTTTGAAGCGGCGCATCGCTACTTCAAACGGCTCATTCTCTTTTACACGTATGGTCGTCATGAACAAACTGCCCTATCCAAAAAAATTGAGGGCGCGATTCTAGCAAAATAAGGGCCTGTTCCACAACCGTTATTTTCAATCCTGTATTTTGGCGCTCTGCCGGGTTGTAATCCAATTGCTTATTCTGGCATATTCCCGATAGCCCAAATTCTCGGCGCGCAACTGCGAATCTATATCGAGTTGGGCAAAGTCACTTTCTGAAAGATGCCCGCGCAGGGTGTTGCGCAGCGTTTTGCGACGTTGGCCAAATGCAGCCATGACTATTTCTGCGAAATTTTTTTCGTCGCTGACCTGAATATCTTTTTTGGGAATCGGAATCATGCGCACAATGGCTGAATCTACTTTGGGCGCTGGACGGAAAGACTCGGGTGGTACATCAAGTAGTTTTTCCATATAAAAACGAAACTGAAGCATAACTGACAAGCGGCCATATGCCGGTGTGGATGGCTCGGCCACCATGCGTTCAACTACTTCGTTCTGCAGCATGAAATGCATATCAGTGATGTGCGTTGCAAAGTCTGCAAAATGAAATAGCAGGGGAGAAGAAATATTGTACGGAAGGTTACCAACTATCCTGAGTGGCGAGGGAATTTCAGTAATATTGAATTTAAGTGCATCGCCTTCATGGATAACGATCTTGTCTTGCGGGTAGTCAGTTTTCAGACGCGCGATAATGTCACGGTCGATCTCAACGACATGCAACTGATTCAATATTTTCATCAAGGGGCGTGTAAGTGCGCCAAGACCTGGGCCAATCTCCACCATATTGTCGCTTGCAATGGGGTGAATGGCGCGGATGATGTCAGCGATGATTTGCTCGTCAACCAGGAAGTTCTGGCCAAATCGTTTTTTAGCTTGATGACTCATTGTTTGCTACTAGCAATTTGAATGTTCATGCCACACCATTTCCGACGCCAACTTGATCGCCTCCAACATACTGCCAATTTCGGCCTTGCCGGTTCCTGCAAGATCAAGCGCCGTACCGTGATCGACTGAAGTGCGAATAATGGGCAATCCGAGCGTAATATTGACCCCTTCACCAAAACTGGCGTGCTTCAAAACCGGGAGACCCTGATCGTGGAACATCGTCAATACCGCATCGCATTCACGCAACCGATGAGGGGCAAACAAGGTATCGGCAGGCAAAGGAAGACTGACGTTCATCCCCTCGGCACGAAGTTTTTCCAGCACAGGAATCATCACCTCAATTTCTTCGTTTCCAAGGTGTCCGCCTTCACCTGCATGAGGGTTAAGACCGGCGACCAAGATACGCGGCTGGGGAATACCAAAACGGCGTTGTAAATCACGATGCAAAATACGCAATACGTTTTCCAATAACGGTGCAGTGATCGCATCAGCCACTTGGCGCAAAGGTAAATGAGTCGTAGCAAGTGCCACTCGCATACCGCCGCCTACAAGCATCATCACTACCTGGGATGTTTGCGTCTGCTCGGCAAGATATTCAGTATGTCCTGAAAAAGGAATGCCTGCATCGTTGATGACACCCTTGTGAACTGGCGCTGTAACCATGGCGGAAAATTCACCGGTTAAGCAGCCTTGCACTGCCCGGCGCAAAATCTCAAGCACATAGGAACTGTTCGTTGAATCAAGTCTTCCCACAGACACATGAGAAACAAGCGGGATATGAAGCACATTAAGCTTCCCGGGTACGAGAGGTCCAGTGGGTGTGTAAGGATGTAGTTGAAGATTGATACCGAGTTGCTTAGCGCGTTGGGTCAACAAAGTGCTGTCAGCAATGACGACCATTGGCAGTTCATGGTGTGCCAGTTGCAAGCAAAGGTCTGGACCAATGCCTGCCGGTTCGCCAGAAGTAATGGCGAATGGCTGTTGCATCACTTTGTTCCGTTGCGATATTCAACTGTAGCGCGGTCGCGCAATTGACGCAGCCAATCTTGAAATGCTTCGTCTGAGCGGAAGGATCGAATGGCATTTCGTGCTTGCAGTTTTTTTTGTTCCGAACTGACATCGGCATTACGGCGCTCCAGAACTTGAATCAAGTGCCAACCAAAGCCGGATTGAACTAATCCGCTAATTTGGCCTGCCTTGAGTGTATCCATTGGTCCCTCAAACTCGGGCACAGTATCACCGGGAGAAAGCCAGCCCAAATCACCGCCTTGCGCTGCGCTACCATCTTCAGAATACAACTTCGCTTGTTCGGCAAAGTCAGCGCCATTGTCTATTTTCTGCTTAACCTCGGACAGCCGGCTTTTCGCTTCACTTTCGGGAACTAACTCGCTAGTTTTAATCAAAATATGGCGTGCGTGTGTCTGCGTAATTACAACAGGCGCATCTTTACTGCGACGTTCAATCAACTTGAGAATGTGAAATCCGTTTGGGCTCCGCAAAATTCCGGTTAGTTCGCCGGGATGCAATTTTTGTATAGCATCGACAAACATCGCCGGTAGTCGATCTGAAGAACGCCACCCCAGACTACCTCCCTGCAGAGCGTCACTGGCATCAGAATAGCCAGCCGCTACTTGGGCAAAGGGTGATCCGCTGTTTAACTTGGCCAATGCTTGCTCGGCTCGCATCTTGTAGGTTTGAATTTTTTCGGCACTCGCCTGCTCAGGCACCACAACCATGATGTGAGCTAAATTCAATTCTTCTCCTTTGCCTGCCAGTTTTGATTGGTTGGCAATGTAATTTTCGATTTCATTATCGCTGATAACAAGTTTGCTATCTATTTCACGTTCACGCAGTCGGGTAGTTAAAATTTCAGCTCTGATCTCTTCACGAAATTTGCTGAAATCAACACCGTCTTGTTCAATCTTGGAACGGAAATCGGCAAGAGAAGGAATATTATTTTGCTGGGCAATTCTAATTATCGCCTTGTCCAACTGGGCATCGTCAACGCGCAACCCGGTCTCTTTGGCAAATTGTTGCTGCAAGAGATCGCCAATCATTCGTTCTAATATTTGTTTCTCTAAAATTGTAGCTTCAGGTAAGGGCGTACCTTGCTTCTTAAGCTGATTTACTACGACACCAAGCCGAGTGTCCAACTCATGACGCGTGATCACATCATCATTAACCACGACCACGATGCTATCAATGGCCTGAATTGAATTGGGAGTTTCAATCGCGTTGGCAATAGAAACTTGAGTAAAAAATATTCCAAAAAACAGCTTAATTAAATTTTTGTTGCGCAACATGGTTTCTCTCAATCTAAACAATTTTAAGGTGAGCTTTTCACCTGCGAACTGGCAGGGGATGTATTCAATTTGGTATACCCCGGAATACTGGAACGCAATGCACTGAGCGGATCCGAACCCAGTGCGACAAGGTCATTTAATTCAAGCTGAATGAATACACCTGATGAGGATTGTGTGGGAGATGTCCAAAATTTCTGGGCCACCAGGCGTAACATCCAGCATGACTGATTATACTCAAGCCCGAGTAAACGTTGTGTGAGAAGATGATCCTGCACAGAATAGCTCAATCGGGTTACCGCGTACCAATGCCAGAACAGCGGCCATTGACCGGAGAAGTCATCCTGACGCACATCGTTGCCTGAATTCGTGGGGTCTTTGGAAAAGCGGTATCCCAAATTCAGCAACTTTCCTTTTTCAGGTTTATAAGCGAAATTAATGCTGGAAGACTGAGTTGCTTGAGCATTGGGGTCATAGTCAAGCAAACTATCCATAGAAAGTGCGTTGGTAATTTTCCCTCCTGCCGCTAGCAAAATGTCTGAACGTCCGTTCACGTCAGGCGCAACCAGATTCACCTTTGGTGAAGTAAAACTGAAGCGTTCTGCCACGCCAACCCGAAGACGTTCGATCCCGCCTGTATTATCGATCAAACGTGAAGTTAGCCCCACAGTAGCCATGTCAGCGTCTCCTATACGGTCGCTTCCATAGAATCGATTATCAGTGAAAATTTGGGCGAAACTCAGCGTCGCTTGCGAGGTGTCGTATAAAGGCAAGTAATCTTGATTTTGATAAGGGATTCTCACGTAGTAAATACGCGGTTCCAGCGTCTGGACATATTCACCTTCACCCAATTTCATGTCTCGCTCAAGTGTCATACCGCTATCCAAACTGAATATTGGTAGTGTTCTGGAGGAATTGGGAATTGAAGTAGAGTTATTTTCACCCATTTCAAAATCGGTATAGTGCACACCCAGCTTGGGCTTGAGATAGTAACCGGGGTCGTTTAACAGTGAATAGGTGACAGAAGGATAAAGCACCAGACGCTGACCCTCGACAAGCGTGGGATGACGAAAATCCACATATTCGTTAATCATGCTAACGGTAGCGTCGTTAAAGGTCTTTTGAGCGGACAGATTGACTTGGGGCATGCGTTGATAAGGAATCGCAACATCTCCAAGCGCATCTTGTAAAGTTTGAAATGTCTGCGCTCTGACCGAAGCTGACCACCATCCGGCACCATAAGACAATACTCCTTCATTCAATAACTGTGTCTGAGTTGCATCTTGGACGGTTGTCGACAAATCCTGAAAATATGCGTTATCAGAAACACGATTAAGATTCAGCGTAGCACCAAACCCATTGCCAAGATTTTGAGATTCTTTAAAGCTTGTATGGTATCTGGTCAAATTTGAAATACGGTCATTTTGCAATGTATCATAATGAAACTCACCATAAGAATTCGCTTCTTTAAAGCGAAACTCATTGTTTAGCAATGTGCCGCGTTTATCCATAACGCGTGGCGCAATGGTGTAATCAAAATTTGGCGCGATGTTCCAGTAATAGGGAATGGTGAACTCCGTTCCCCCGGAAGCCGTACTGCCATAGATTGGCCCTAAAAATCCGCTATGTCGCTGGCCATCTAATGGAAAAGTCATCCAAGGCGTGTAAAGTAATGGAACGCCCTCAAATTCGACCCACGCATTATGTGCAGTGCCAATTTGCGATTGACGGTCAATGTCCAATCGGGACATATGCAATAACCAGTCATCTTCACCGGCAGGGCAGGTTGTATAGGTGGCATGATCGAATTCATAGTAAGTCGGGCCGGTGGTTCGCATTATCAGTGCTGCTCCCCGTGCGTTACTTTGGTTTTCTTGTTTGAACTCAAATACAGGTGTTGGCATCTCCCCAATATGACTGAAGGTATTCATCTTCAAATTAGGTCCGGATACAGTTCCAGTGGGTTGCTCCAGTTTCACAGCGCCCTTTGCAGTTAGTTCACCGGTGGTTTGTTCATAGATCACATGATCGGCAAAAACTTTTTGATTACCTTGTTGCAATTCAACACTGCCATTCGCTTCCATCTGAGAATCTTTTTTCCCTACAACTTCCTGTGCTTCAATGTAAACAGTTTTATCCGGTGCGGAAGTAGAAGGACTGACAGAACTTGCCGGCAGGACAGATTCCGCAGCCAGGATAGGTAGCGAAAACAAGAGATATGCAAGGACAATTACAGGGCTAAAGCTAAAACGCATGATGCGAAGAGATTAAATTAAGGTGCTAAAATCGCACAAAAACACTATTAAGGCAAACCAATGCAACGTCAACAACTATTAACTGATTGGCTTTTCAGCCTTTATCCAAGTGAAAACTTCACCATAGCCCCCGCTTCTGCCGACGCCAGTTTCAGGCGTTACTTCCGCGCATCATTCTCGGATAAGAGCTTGATTGTTATGGATGCGCCACCACAACATGAAGACTGTAAACCATTTTTGCATGTGGGTAAATTGCTCGCGGAGGCGGGGGTAAATGTGCCTCTTATTCTGGCGCAGGATTTGGAACAAGGTTTTTTATTGCTTTCGGATTTGGGAACTTCCACCTATCTGCAGGCGTTAAATGAAAAAAACGCATTTCAATTGTATGCTGACGCAACTGATGCCTTGATCAGGATACAACTTGCATCGCGCGAAAACGAATTGCCTAATTATGATGAAGCATTGCTCCGGCGCGAATTGGACCTATTTCCGGAATGGTACATTTCCAGACACCTCGGTGTGACGCTCACAAAGAAACAAAGTGAAAATCTGGAAAAAACATTCAAGCGTATCCTCGAAAATAACTTGGCTCAGCCCCGCGTATATGTGCATCGGGATTATCATTCCAGAAACCTTATGTTAAGTGAACCTAAAGGGCATACCCGTTTCCCTCAACTTAATCCCCTGATGCAACAACTAGACATTCGACTAAGCACGATGAAGCCGAGCAAATCACCGGTTATCTCGCAAGCGGGCGAGGAAGCGAACGAGAAACACAATTTGCTATCTTCGCCCGGCATTCTCGATTTCCAGGATGCAGTTTACGGGCCGATTACTTACGACCTTGCTTCGCTTTTTAAAGATGCCTATATCAAGTGGGATGAAGAGTTGACCATGGACTGGATCATTCGTTACTGGGAAAAAGCCCGCAATGCCGGGTTGCCAGTACGCGAAGACTTTGGCGAGTTTTATCGCGACTATGAGCTGATGGGTGTGCAGCGTCACATCAAAGTACTGGGCATCTTCGCACGACTGTATCACCGCGATGGCAAAGATGGATATTTAAAAGACATGCCACTGGTGATGAAATACTTGCGCCGTGCATGCGAAAGATATGTTGACCTTAAACCATTGCTAAATCTCTTGATGGAATTAGAACAACAGAAGGAAGCAAGTGAAAAAGAATGACAACTTGATGCTACGCATCTCCCCCTTTATCTTTTCCTATCAGGCGGGAGAAAGAACAATCGTGAGAATCGTAAACCCATGAGGGCAATGATCTTGGCGGCGGGCCGTGGCGAACGCATGCGTCCGCTGACTGACCATATCCCCAAACCTTTGCTGCAAGTTGGTGGAAAGCCTCTCATCGTGTGGCATATTGAACGGTTAGTGCGTTCAGGCATTGTCGACATTGTGATTAACCATGCTCATCTCGGAGCGCAGATTGAGAAAGCTTTGGGAGATGGCAATCTGTTTGGAGCACAAATTAAATATTCGTCCGAAGAAACTGCGCTGGAAACGGCGGGCGGTATCGCTTTCGCTTTGAACCTACTGGGAGAAGAACCTTTCGCGGTAGTCAATGGTGATGTTTACTGCGAATACGATTTTGAGCGAATTCATCAAATTGCCGCACAGTTGAAACAAACTAGGGACAATGTGCATCTGGTAATGGTTAATAATCCAAGCCATCATCCCAAGGGTGATTTTTTGTTGCATGACGGACGCGTGCTGCCAACAGATAATCAACGATCTGCATCTGGCGCCGTGCAGCTTACTTTCAGCGGGATTGGGATTTATCAACCATCTTTGTTTGCACATATCCAGCGCGGCAGCAAAGCTCCACTTGCCCCACTGTTGCGTGAGCAGATCGCGCAAGGCAGCGTTAGCGGTGAGCATTGCCAAGGAGTATGGGTCGATGTTGGTACGCCTCAACGCCTTGAGGAACTCGACAAGAGTCTGCGCACGCCCCAGAATATCGCCCATGTCTGAAAATTCAATTTACATCGAGCGTCGAACACATCTGCAGAGCAAGATGCAGAAGGGTATTGCCATCATTCCGACCGCACCTGAAGTTACACGTAATGCGGACGCACATTATGACTATCGTCACGATAGTTATTTCTATTACCTCACTAATTTCAGTGAACCGGAAGCAGTGCTGGTGTTGGTCGCGGGCGATAAACCGCAAAGCATACTTTTTTGTCGCGAAAAAAATCTGGAGCGGGAAATTTGGGATGGCTTTCGCTATGGGCCGGAGGTCGCTTGCGAAAGTTTCGGATTTGACGCTGCTTACCCTATTGGCCAGCTGGACGAAAAAATCGTCGAACTGATGGGTAACCAGCCTGTATTGTTCTATCCGGTGGGTGCAAGTTCAGATTGGGATGCGCGCATTATTAAATCCCGCGAAGCGGTGAAAGCAAAATCACGCAGTGGCGTTAGTGCACCGAAAGAGATTCGTGATGCGCGCGAGTTGATTAACGATATGCGTTTGATCAAGGATGAACACGAAATTGGCATAATGTGCCGCGCGGCAAAAATTTCCTGCGATGCGCATCGCGGTGCCATGAGCAGGACACGTCCGGGCATGTTTGAATATGAAATTGAGTCCGAGCTCTTGCATGAGTTTTGTCGCCACGGTGCCCGTCACCCGGCGTATACCAGCATTGTGGCAGGTGGTGCAAACGCATGCACGTTACATTACGTTGGCAACAGTGCTCGCCTGAATGACGGCGACCTGCTGCTGATTGACGCAGGGTGCGAACTTGATAGTTATGCCTCAGATATCACGCGCACCTTTCCGGTGAACGGAAAATTCAACCCCGCGCAAAAAATAGTGTACGAAATCGTTCTGGCTGCACAAGCTGCAGCAATTAGTGCAGCAAAGCCCGGCAACACTTGGAACATGCCCCATGATGCCGCCTTGCGTGTATTGGCACAAGGATTCATTGACCTTAAAATATGCCAAGGCAGCGTAGATTCAGTGATCGAGACTGAGAGCTATAAACAATTTTATATGCATCGCACCGGTCACTGGCTTGGTATGGATGTACACGATGTGGGTGAGTATAAAATTGGCGATCAATGGCGTACTTTCCAAGCGGGTATGGCGCTTACCGTCGAGCCGGGATGTTATATTCGTCCTGCTGACAATGTACCGCGAGAACTTTGGAATATGGGTATCCGCATTGAAGATGATGTGTTTATCACCGAAAGTGGCAACGAAGTGATCACACATTTTGCGCCAAAAACAGTCAGCGAAATCGAGGAGCTCATGCGCCATGATTGAACGCTGTGACATCGCAATTATTGGCGGAGGTCCGGTCGGAACAGCTCTTGCACTCGCGCTTCGCGAAAGCGGTTTAAATATTATGGTGTTCGAGGCGCGCAAACCGGAGGAGCAAAATGCCGATCCCCGCGCGTTGGCTATATCCTACGGTAGCCGATTGTTGCTGGACAAGCTTGGCGTATGGAAGCAAATAGAACAAGTTTCTCCTATCAAAACTATTCATGTTTCGCAAAAAGACACACACGGCTTAACACTGCTGCATGCGGCTGAAATGAAAGTCCCCGCACTTGGTTATGTGTTGCCTTATCCGGCATTGCAGACTTCGCTCTATCTTTCACTGCAGCGAACTAAGGTTGCTTATCTGGAAGGTGCTTCTGTAAGTAGTTTGACGAGTGGGACAGCGGGCGCAACACTTGTTTATCAACACGAAGGACGCGAGCACCATCTCGAAACCAGTCTAGCCGTGGTTGCAGACGGTGGAAAATTACTGGAAACCTCTCGCCCGTCCAAGGTCAGTGAATACGGGCAGAGTGCAGTTATAGCGCACATTACATGTGCAATGCCTCAAACCGATACTGCTTTCGAGCGTTTTACCGCGCAAGGTCCTGTTGCATTGTTGCCTTATAAAGAGGGTTACGAAATCGTATGGACAGGCTCGCATACACAAGCTAAAGAAATGCTGAAATGGGATGACGAGATATTTCTGTCTGAATTGCATCAACACTTTGGCGATGCGGTAGGCGCATTTCTAACTGTTGGAAAACGCAGCAGCTTTCCTCTGCGCCTAAAGCGGGCTCCGGACACGACACTTCCCCATACCGTATTAATAGGAAACGCGGCACAAACTTTGCATCCGGTAGCAGGACAAGGTTTCAATATGGGTATACGAGATGCGTGGGAGTTGGCACGTATTATTTTACGAGCTGAACCTGCTGAACTAGGCATGGCAAAGATGCTAACCCATTACCGGATCGCGCGCTGTGTTGATCGCAATGCTGGAATAGGTTTTACAGACGGTCTAGTGCGCATTTTTTCTAATGATCTGCCACTGCTCAAGAGCGGAAGGGGATGGGCAATCTCAGCATTGGATCGTCTGCAATTTGCAAAAAAATATGTGGCAAAACGCATGATGTTTGGAGCAAATGGTTGAAATGACAGGGTCATCACAACAAGTAAAACTAGCTATATTATTTGCCGATATAAGCGGTAGCACAGCTTTGTACGACAAATTGGGTGACGCACAAGCGCTAAGTTTGGTGGCTAAGAGTCTGGATATTCTTAGCTCAGAATTACCCTCACGCGAGGGTGTTCTGATAAAGACCATAGGCGACGAGATCATGTGCTCTTTTCCAACGGCAGGATTGGCATTTGATGCTGCGTGCGCGATGCAGAGAAACATCGAGATACAGCGCCCCGGTGGCGAACTCCCTATTTACATTCGCATCGGGTTTCACTTTGGTGAGGTCATAAAAGTGGGAGACGACTTGTTTGGTGACGCCGTGAATATTGCAGCACGCGTCACTTCAATAACACGTGCCCGACAAATATTGACCACGCAGGCAGTGTTCGATACGTTAACCGCTAAATCTCGCAACAAAGTACGCCATGTATCTCGGGCTGAATTTCGAGGTAAAGATGAAACAATGGACGTATTTCAAGTAAATTGGGAGGTGGATTCAACGCTGACCACTCGTATCGGTTTGCCGAAATTCCGCAAACCCACGGAAGCACGGCATGAACTTCTTTTGCGCTATCGCCAACAAATTATCACGATTGATGAACAGCATAAAAGCATTGTGCTTGGACGTGGAGAAAACTGCAACCTCATTATTCAAAGCAATTTCGCTTCCCGTCAGCATGCCAGTTTAGATTTCAATTTTGGAAAATTCGTTGTCACAGATCACAGCGCTAATGGAACTTATATCCGCTTTAGCGACAACCAGGTGATTCATATCTCGCAACAGGAGGTTGTTCTACACGGCACAGGTATGATCAGTTTGGGGCAGCCATTTAGTGAGAATCCGGTCGATGTAATAGAATATCTCGTTCAGTAAAATTTCCCCGAAATGTCGTATCGATTCAATAAATTCAAATAGCCATTTGAATACGCTTCCTGCCATTGCTAAATCTATACTTATTTGAATTCAATAAATAACGCTGAGTTTGATTATGCGCTGGCATACAGACTTTGCCTCAACCCGCGACCAAAATGAAACTTGTATTTGAAAGACAATTAATACGAGGGCGGTCAGATGAGAACAAATATTGCTAAAGTTGATGCGTTTTCTCCTGCAATTAATCCGGAAGTAACAGCTCAATTACTTTTGAAATTGGATATTGAGAAATATCTTGATCAACTCAATCAAACAGTGGCTTTGACGACAGACGAACGTCAACATCTTATTGAAATTTTAAATGCACCTGAAGCAGATGGTTTACGACAAAGTAATCAAGAAAAGCAGAAAGATAAGATAGAGCCTCGCCAATTGAGCGAACTTTTGATCAATCATTCAAAACTTACTCAGCGTGAAAGAGACGCTGTTGTTGAATTTGAGCAACATTCGGATAGAGCTTCATCCGTCGCTGGTGAATTCTCACTGGGTAATATTCTCGTCGCAAATGGTCAGATCACTCGACCGCAACTTGAGCATGCGTTGCTTCAGCAGACTAAATCGGGGAGATATCTAGGCGAAGAATTGATTAAAGCCGGACATGCAAGTTCAGGGCAAATTGAAAATGGTTTATCAATGCAGCGCAAACTTGTTGCCTATGCTCTAGCAGTCTCGGTTGGTGTTTCGCCGATTATGGCGACTTCTGCCGATGCGGCGCAAACAAGCGCCGCAATGGGAGTCTCCGTTACGGTGGTTGCTCATGCGAAAATGCAGACCATGTTTCAAGAGACTCAACTCAAAATTACCAAAGACGATATCGCACGCGGCTTCGTCGAGGCTGCGTCAGCTTCCCGGTTTACAGTATCCAGTAATAGCCTATCAGGTTATCTTTTGGAATTTTATCCGGTGGGAGAAATTTTTGAATCGGTTCAAATTGGTGGATTGGGAAATCCAGTACATATCGGTGTAGACGGGGGTGCCATTGTGCAGCGAGGACAGTTGCTGGCAAATTTCTCGCACGAATTAAGTTTTCGCTTTACGCTTCGTCCCGACGTAATACCGGGCAATTATCCTTGGCCGTTACAGCTCTCTGTACGAGCGTTGTAACACACAAGTGTGTCGGTGTGACGTACACAATTAAAAGTTTATTATTGTCGTGATGTTATCGGTATAAGTGCCAACTGCAACGTCCTGACCGGCAGGGATTTGTCCAAATACGCTCAGCGTAGTACTGCTGTTTTTGTAAACCATCATCGTGCTACTACCACCCGTACCATCACCCCAAACTACGTTCCGAGCAGCACTTGTGTAAAGATTGTAGCCCAGTGAATTCCCGCCGCTTCTCATCACCCGTGA
This sequence comes from uncultured Gallionellaceae bacterium, assembly GCA_903913145.1. Lineage (GTDB taxonomy): Bacteria > Pseudomonadota > Gammaproteobacteria > Burkholderiales > Gallionellaceae > PALSA-1006. Next base: position 17,085 of record CAIWKC010000110.1, read on the forward strand.
TACATAGGTCTTACTTTGACCGCTACTCAAGGTAACCAGTAGGTTTGATCCTCCACCTTGGCAATCAATGCTTATGCTGCCAATTCCATTGTTGTTCGAGAATATGCTAAAAACGTCATAAGTACCGAAGTCGACTGAAGTAATGGAAGAAATAGTGCATCTGGTAGCCGCAAAAGAGGTGCTTGGCAATGCGATTAACAAAATACTGATTCCTGTAAGACAATGATTTCTGATTCGGCAGAAAAAATAGATCAAACTGTTCATCATGTTTGTCATGGCTTTACTCCTTTGCAAATGAAGATGCCCAGATCAGGCAGAGGATTGGCACTCAAGGTGAAACTCACATCAAATGTACAGGACTGGTTGTTCCAAGTCGCCCGTAGTGTTGTGGTCGAAGTCAGGCCAACGATATAAACCTCTCCATCGTATCCGACCACATAGATTTCCTCTTTTCCAACTTCCTGTACTGAAGCTCCAACTGGCAATGGCTTACCGTTCTCAAGATGAAGAGTCAATGTTGCACCGCGAGAATGTTTGATCGGGAATTTGATCTCGATACCACTGCGATAGTATGGAACTGCATCAAGCTGTAGCGTGTTAATTTCAGCATCCAGAGGCAGGTCGCGCTGGTCAATCGAGATCATGTTGTTGTCATACGCACGCAAGCGCGGAATCAACGCATTACCGTCTGCATTGGTCAGTCCGGCCAACTGATTGTCTGCGAGTACGCGAACTTTTGGATAATCAGGAATGCGCACTACCGCAAAACTCTGGTCAATGCGTCGGCTCAAGAATAGATCACCCCCTAGCACAGCAATGCCTCCGGATGCATTCAAGCGAGTGACGACTTCATTTTGATTGTACGCGGCATCAATCATATATGTACCGATATTATTTTGCAGTGAATAGGATGCTTCCTGAGCACCATCGGTTCTCCCTTGTAAACGATATCCGTAGCCTTCACCCTGCGGCAGATTGCGTTGCAGTGTAGTGGTGAAATCATTACCGTTTTGCATGAATTGTGAACTGACGTACAAGCTCGTAGACGTGTCCAAAGATAAGCTGAACATAGCGAAATACAATCTGCTCGAGTCGGCCACCAAATTTTGCATTGCGGAAACAACGAGTGAACCCATTTTCCCAAACGATACACTGTAATTCAATGTGGCAATGCGCGCATTGGCCTGGTCACGATTACGTTGGCCGACATAGGCAATGCCAACCGAGCCACCCGTGTGCAAAGCATAACTGAGGTTGGCGCTGCTCAGTTGCGCGGGTGACAGCTGCGATGAGGCAAGTCCGAGTTGAGTGTAGTTCATAGTGGTCCATTGCGCGCGCGCGCCGATGCTCCATGGTTGAGCCTGACGGTCGAATCCAACAAGTGTCAACATACCGCTCGCGGCGTTATTTTGGCTGCCGGCAATATAGGTGTTGATCGTTCCGATTTGGGGTAGCAGGGTGTCTCCTCCTGTGCCCATAGTCGTCTGGCTCCCCATCGCCTCGGCATGTATTTCCCCGGTGAACTTTTCACTCAACCCGCGCCGATAAGTGCCGCTGCCGAGCCAATTGCCGTAATCATTGCCATCAATGCCGAAATTTTCGCGTACTGCACCAAATTCGTAAGAAAAATCTTCCAAGCCTTTTCGCAACAATGTCTGGCTGCCGTAAAACGAGCGGGTTATTATTTGCTCGCGCCCCAAGAGATCACGCACAACTAGGCGCACCTCACCTGCACCGGTAATAACCGGCAGATTGCTAATTGAGAATGGCCCGGGTGGTACGCTCTGGTGTGAAGCAAGTGCATTATTGATAAATACGTCGACAGTTGATGACAATGTTGCCTGACCCACCGCCCTTTGAGGCGGAGATATGACAAAGTTGGGTTGTGTGCCAAAGTTTGTGCCGTACTGAACACCGGCGAAACGCAGAGAGCTACCCCATGTACCGGGGATCGAAACTGCATCGCCCCAGTGTATCGTTTGCAAATTTTCCGGAAAGTCCGTCGTCCAAGTTGTATCCAGTCGGATTATTCGCGAACCACTATCCAGATGCTCGACCAGCACATTGCTGGTGCCGACGCCGGCGTGATTGAAATAACCCAACTCGAATTGCCCCGAGCGTTGGGTAGTCTCTGTCGAATTGGCCGCTAGCAGGTCGTAGTTAATAAATCCGCCAACACTCGTTTTGACCAAGGGTAATATTTTGTCAGATTGTGCGGAACGCGTTGTTTCAGTGAAGGCATCAGGACTAACCTTGATATTGAGCGTAAGTTTCTTTTGGTCGTACTCGTGGGAGATGCCTGAAATCGCGCTGAGTGGATAGTATGTCTCGCCTTGATACTCGATAGCCGAATTAGAATCGGGCTGGTGAAAGCGCCAGCGTTGCAAGTCATGGCTCCATAAATAGAGACCACTTTCATTATCTTCAAGAACCAGTACGGTTTGATTTAATTGTTGCTGGTCAATATCGACTTGCAACAATCTTTCTTTGAGTTTAGAGGTGCTGTGCCCGGTGACTGAAGCTACTGCATCTTTTTTGGGCTCACCGCTGGCAGGTGGAATCCAATTCTCGCCGGCTAACGTGACCGAAGAAAAGATACAGGTGAGTATGAATAAAGACGCTGAAGTATTACGGTTTGTGCAGCACAATTTCCGTATCGATGTTGTTTGCATCTGTGGAAGCGGTAAACCGCAACCGATTATTGGTTACTTTATCCAAAGAGTTTGGTGTCAACATCCACTCGCGCGTTTGACCTGCAAGAACGTAGCTTGAGCCGGATTCGCCTGCAATGGGCTTATCAACACCTGGGATATAAAGGGCAAAATCGGAAACCTGAATATGAGCATTACCCGAATTTCTTAACGTCGCTTTCAACTGATCTTCCGGCATTTTGGAAATGTCCCACTCCATTTTTGGCACAGCTCCGCCAGCTAATGATTGCACGAAAACAGGCATAGTCACACGCAAAGCAACCTTCACGCCCGCGAAATTTGCGGATTGTTTCGGTGGGAGTTCCTGCAGGTTTAAGCGATAAGTTAATTCTTTTGTAGCACTCGCATCTCTGCGCAAAGCCACGCGAATAATCTGTTCACTTTTCGGCGCAATGGTCACAATGGGCGGGGAAACGAGTATTTCTTTGGTGGGTGCGAAGATGTCTTTGCCATCGTGTTGTGACCAGGTCACAGCCTGAATTTGTATCGATGTTGATTGATTCGTCGTGTTCTTTACACTGAGTGCGGCGGTTTGTTGCTGGGTGGAAAGTTCAATTCGAACCGGATCAATTTCCCAACCAGCCGCTTTTGAAACACTCGGAAAATAACAGGCAAGTAAACAAAGAGCCAAACTGGCAGCGAAATGAAAATGGCGATTTTCCGGCATTTGATTGTTATTGAGAGAAAAGTTTGTCACAGTAAGTAGCCTCTTTAAAAGTTGATTGTTGCGCCAACAGTGTCTGAATAGGTATCCGCAGCGACATCCTGTCCGGCCGGGATCGTGCCGCACACGTTGTAGAGGCGTGCCACTTTGGTTGGCGCACTGGTAAGTGTTAACAGCCCGGCGCCACTTGCGGTCCAAGCGGTGGTTCCGGGAAAAGTGCACGCTGTTCCGGGAGCATTCGAGGGAGGTTGAAACAGGTTATATTGCAATATATTTGTTGCGGTCACGCCGATCATCTGACGCTGCGCAGCAGCAACGTGTATCCCATTGTCCATCCCTATGGTCAGCCCGACAGCGCCCTTGGAGCAGGTGACACTTATCTGCCCGGTGGCGTTTAACGGAACCGTAGCATTGACGCCAACCGGGTCATAGGTGGTGAAGGCAAGTGCTGAACTCGTACTTATCGCGCAGTTCTGCGTGACATTGGCTGACACCGGAACGGAGGTACTCGCACTGGCAGCACACACGGTTCCCGAGGCAGCCGACAAAGCGACTGCAACTGAAAAGCTAAACACGGTTTTATTTAACATTATCTGACTCCTGAACTAGTTCGCTGATCATCGTTCAATTTTCGCGATATGCTTGTTCGGTAGCGCACGCAATTACAATTTATATATTTGGTAATGACAGAGGGACGTCGGCTGGCACTGTATCGACAGGGGCAATACTGATCAATTCATCTTGTGGCTGTGGTTGCACTACAGTTGGGGTTGGGGAAAAGGACTGAACAGGTGATAGTGCGACTGAATTCGCTATAACAGGTGTAACGGGTGTTACGTATAGTAGCCCATTGACATAGGTAATGGCGTAGTTTGAAGGGGTAAAAGTACCCCCATTGGCGAGGCTTGGCGTGATCAAATAAGGACTGCCCATGACACTTTGACTTGCACCTGCAGCAGTGCCTGGACTTGTTTCATTGACTTGGGCGATGGTTTCGCCGTTTAACAAACCGGACACCGAAAATCCCGTGAGCGTAACAGTCTGCCCATAAGGCTTGGTGGCATTGGCTGCGGTAATGGTTATCGGTGCGGGGGTGATATTACCTGTTGTAGTGCCTGAAGTAGCGAACAGGGCAAATATACCGGAGTCAGCGCCACTCATTGAATAGCCGCTAAAATTAATTGTTTTGCCAGTACCCACATCTTTGGTGTTGAAATTAGCTATGCCTTGGGTCAGTATTAAATTTCCATTAGGGCTCGGGTTGCCTGCTAGTGAAAGTGTTGCCACAGTTTTTCCGTCGTAAACCTTGTTATTTCCAAGCGTAAATACCCACGCTTTCGCATCCAGAACGCCAGTTACTTTTGTACTGAAGGCTAAAATTTCGTCGGAAGTCGTCGCATAATTAACCGGGTTGAAGCGAATAATTGTATTGATTGAGGAAGTTGAACCAAGAGCACCGAAAATTACCGAACCACCTGTGGCACCGGGACCAGTTGCGTTTAACCCTGAAATCAGGCTGATGGTTGAAGCTGCACCACCGATGGTGATGGGTGCATTAATATTTATATTTCGACCAGCGCTTATACTAATGTTAGATGCGGCCCCAGCTACGCCAATCGCGGCTGACGCGTTTACATCACGACCTGCAGTAATAGAAATCAGGTAGGCGGCTGCAGCTCCTACGGGCCCGATAGGTGCTGTGATATTCACATCATTTCCCGCACTGATTCTGGTTGATGAAGCAGCTGCACCCGCGCCAACTTGAGCTGCAACGTTGACGTTATTTCCGGCTATCAACACCAACGAATTAGCAGCGGTGCCTCCTGTAATGGCACTATTGATGTTTACGTCGTGTCCTGCGTTTAGCGTCAGGATTTTCACTGAGGACAATGCAATCGTAGCGTTAACGTTGATGTCGTTTGAGACAATAATCAAACGATCTGAAGTGGCGAGGCTAGTCACAACATTGTCAGCAGTCTCATTCCCACCAACACCAATCGTCCAATTAGTTGGATCAAGTAGCCATAGGCCCGTTTTGCCATGAGGTGCCAAGGTATTGATCATGGCACTGTCTGTAATCACAACCCGGCTTCCAGAGGTTTCAATGAAACCACCGTCTCCGGAATTTGCACCACCTTGTGCTGATAACGTGCCACCTACATTGACAGTACCACTTTGCATATCGGCCAGCAGTTTAATCGTACCGTTGTGGTTATCGATGGTCTGCGCTTGAATGACTCCCGTGTTGTTCACCACGCTTTGCAATAAACTACCTGCTGCTTGTGAGGTCAGCAGAACCAGTCCTCCGCTAGCCTGAATCAGTCCGCCATTTTGCACCAGCGCATCGATTGCACCTTGGTTCACCGTAACATTGAACAGTCCATCTCCTGCCAGATCGAGCGAAATGTTGTTTCCTGCAGCGAGAGCTACAGCGCCGAGCTTGGCGATGATAGAACCGTTGTTGACGACTTTGGTACCCAGCAGTGCAACATAGCTACCGTCAACATTGGTATTGATCGTTCCCTGATTAAGTATCGTGCCATTGTTATTGCCGTTAAATCTATAGAGACCTGCCATGAAGTCGCTGTCGGTAATATTGAGTGTCGATGCAACCAGTCCACCAACATTTACCTGCGCACCACTGCCGAACAGAATGCCATTTGGATTCACCAAAAATACTTTACCGTTGGAAGACAAGTTGCCCAAAATACTTGAAGCATCTGCACCAACAACCCGATTAAGCGCAACTGAACTGCTATTCGGTTGCACGAACTTAACTGTTTCATTTTGTCCGATGCTAAAACTCTGCCAGTTAATCACTGCATTTGCAGATGACTGGTTGATGGTCATACTAGCGGAATTACCATCAATGGCAGAACTTCCCGACACTAGGTGAGCACCAACTGGTAGTGCTTGCACATTTAATCCGAAAGAGATCAGTGGTAAAAAAGCCAGTGCCTTGAGAGGGGAGGTAAAATTCATGTGCTTTTCCTAAATCTAAAGATATGGCTAAAAATATTTCACACCTTGAATCCAAATTCTTCCGGATTTGTCTGGAGCAGAAGTCGCCGCGTCATCTCCCAACTTGTGGGCGTAATAAGCCTTCACCACAAAATTGTTGGAGCCAGTCCAATTAATACCAATCCCTGCGCCACTGAGGCTTCTCGACTTTGGTTCAGGAGTCCATATAAACTTATTGGCCTTAACAGTGCCGGTATCGACAAAGCCAATTAATTGCATTTTTCCGGACATTTTTTCAGAGATTTTGGGCAGAAGCGTCCTGGTTTCAAGATTTAAAACATAACCCTGATCGGCATATGATTCGCCTTCAGGGTAGGCGCGCACTGCATACATGCCACCTAACTCCATTTTTTCAGAAACATCCAAATTTTTAGATGCAACTTGACCGATAATTTGCACGTAAAGCGAGGTGAAATCAGTCACGTTCTGCAACCGCATCGCATTGATGCCAAGTTTGTCGTAAGCACCGTTACTTTGCACCGTCACCGCATCCGAAGTCAGTAAGGAGGGCGTTTGAATATTGAGGTTGCCTGCTATCCACGAGATTGAATAACTCGTCAAACCGCCTCCGGCAAAGTTGTCCCGGTGGTCACCATTTAAACTGGTCGTCCAGACGTCTATTCGCTTGTCTGTAACGGTAGTTATTAAATCTATTTTGTCTTGAAAGATCTTTGAGTCAAAGGCAAGTTGCATATAGAGATTATTGTTACGAGAGCGAATCAAAGGATAACTGCCGTAAAGACTGGCAATATTCGCTGTGCCATTGGCTTGTAAACTTTCAAATTCCTGACCAAGAGCATATGCCAAACTACTGTAGGCAATTCCGGCTTTCGCTTTTCCGAACTGCAATTGGTATGAGACACGTGCGTAGTTAAGGCCGGAGCCTGATGTCAGCGTGCGAAGTGTCGCGATGTCGCCGAGTCCGGCAGCGTTATTCAGGTTGACCGTGGCCCCGATGCGATTGATCCCGGTATACCTGTTTCCTGCGTTATCTGCGTCGACACTGCCGGTAACACGTTGTTCGGTTGTGATGTCAACTATCAGGTCGGATGAACCAATTGAACTCCCTTTTGCCAACGTTGATTTGATGCGTACTCCGGGCAGATCTGAAAGCAGTAAAAGGCTATTTTCGAGTGGAGCAGAGGTAATTAAGTCACCATTGCTTAAGCCGCTTAAAAAAGTATTTGCCAGTTTATCTGAGAGATTGGTATGGTTGTGCAGGGTGACTTTTCCGTAATGACCCTCGATCACGGCAATGGTTACAATACCATCCTTGATGTCTTGCACAGGCAAATACGCTTGAGCCACAAAGTAACCGCTGCGGTGATAGAAATCTACAATCTTTAAAGCCATGAGGCGCAAATCAGCAAGTTCAAGTTCGTTTCCCGAATTGAAGCCGGTAAGTGCAATAAGAACGGATTCTGAATAAGCATGCACACCGGTAATTTTCAAACCTTTGACGACAATTCTCACATTGTCTGTTTTGGGAATGGCGGGTGTAGCACCCCCTTCAAGTTCGACTTCAGGCATTGATTTTGGTGGAGTCGATGGCGGTGGAATCTGCAATATCTGACTGCCGGCACTGGGAGATTGTGCAGCAAGCACAGAATGATTAAATGCCATCATCACAAGCAGCAAAAATATATTATTTATCATGAATGCTTTCAGGCTGACATAAACGCCACGAGTTATTTGCTTGTCAGACTGCACGAAAGCAATAATTGCCATCTGTGCTTTTGCGAACATAGTGCGGTCAGTCTTCCTGAAAAAGCAACTTTAAATAAATATATTTTGATTGCCGCAATATTCAAGTGGCGCGAAGCGTATGGCAGAAGTTACAAATTTATCAGCCGGAAAATAGATTCTGAATTTTTGACTTTTTTGCGGGTGGTATTGACCTGCATTGACATTCGCAGCCGTGGTATCCAATGCCAAAACGTTCGGCTCGGCGTGTAAATTTATGAGCCTAGTATAAAGGTACGCCAATGATTGCATTAATAACTGCACTAACTGTCGTTTGACCTGTTACGTAGCATATCCCGACATTGAAATTCCAATTGCCTAAATCAAAATCTGATACCAAATAATTTGCAATGCTGCTCTGCGGCTGTCTCTGGTCAGTTTGAATCGCACCCAATGCGGAATAGTTTTCCCAGGCGATTTGAAACCCTGATCTGATCTGAAATCTTCGTGTCAATATCAGTTGTTGCGGATTGATCAGGATGATCCGCGATTGAGCGGTCCTATTTCAAGTTAATACCAATTACCCATGGGTCGGTTTTCCAAAAACCCAATGAATTTAATTTCAACTGTCGATTCATTAGGTGAAATTTGTTTTGAAGCCTGACCAATTTCAAAATTTATCGCCCAATAAATAAGAGGTTTTTCAGAAGGTTCACCTTTTCGCCAACTGGCACGAGCTTTAATTCCATCTGTTCTTGGCTGTTGGCCTGAATCAGTAGAGGTCAGAAAATATGCGGCAACATCCCAGTTAGGATTGACTCCATAGCTCAGCTCTGAAGTAAGGCGAAATTGATGTACTGTTGGAGACTCTCCTTGGGCAACATAACTGGAATGCAGGTCAAGACCGTATTTCCCAATTTCAGAAAATTCGTCGAGATACACTTGGATTTTTTCAGGTGCTGCAAGGCTCTGCCCTGAAGCGAAAATTCAGAACGTGGTTATGCTGGCGGCAAATAAAAATTAGGAGTGAAAGGTGCTGTGCTCGATGTTGTCTAATTGGATAGTTTCAACGCATCAAATCGAACCATGAAAAACGCCCCCGTATTCCAGCTCACGGGGGCGATATTAACTAAGAAGATTGGATACTTACTGACAGGCTTCGCATTCCGGATTATCTATCGAGCAAAATTTCGCCTCTTCAGTTGCTGGAGTGGCCGACATTTCACCCATTCCTCCACCATTGGAAACTGCATTCAAAGAGCCAGCTCGTGAAGTAGATTTCTCCGCTGACGTTGCGCCCAGTGTGCGCAGATAGTAGGTGGTTTTTAAACCACGCAACCATGCCAACTTGTAAGTTTCATCCAGCTTGCGCCCGGACACACCTGACATGTAAATATTCAGTGACTGCGCCTGATCTATCCATTTCTGCCGACGCGCAGCTGCTTCGATCAGCCACTTGGGTTCCACTTCAAATGCCGTAGCATATAGCCCGCGTATTTCAGCAGGGATGCGGTCGATTTTGGCCAGGCTGCCATCAAAGTATTTCAGATCGGCAATCATCACTTCGTCCCAAAGTCCGATTGCCTTTAGATCTTTCACCAGATGTTCGTTGATAATGGTGAATTCGCCAGACAAATTCGATTTTACAAAGATATTTTGATATGTTGGTTCTATGCTGGCCGATACACCGATGATATTGGAAATTGTCGCAGTTGGAGCAATTGCAACGCAATTGGAATTGCGCATACCATGTTGCTTGATACGGGCACGCAGAGTATTCCAATCCAGCGTTGCAGAGTCATCCAGTTCTACATAACCGCCTCGCGCAGTACGTAGCATGTCGACAGTATCTTGTGGAAGAATTCCTTTGTCCCAAAGGCTGCCCTTATAGCTGGAATAGCGTCCGCGTTCTTCGGCCAATTCGGCCGAGGCCAAATAAGCGAAATAGCACACAGCCTCCATTGAGCGGTCAGCAAACTCAACTGCAACTTCCGATGAATATGGTACGCGCAATTGGTGCAATGCATCCTGAAAACCCATGATGCCCAAACCAACGGGGCGGTGTTTCAGATTTGAGTCACGCGCTTTTTTGACAGCGTAATAATTAATATCGATGACATTGTCCAACATGCGCATAGCGGTTCGCACGGTGCGTTGAAGTTTTTCATGATCCAACTGGCCGAATTTCTCATGCCCCTTAGGATACAGATGCGCAGCCAAATTAACGGATCCAAGATTGCAAACCGCGATTTCGGATTCAGATGTATTCAGGGTGATTTCAGTACATAAATTTGAACTATGAACTACGCCAACATGCTGTTGCGGGCTACGAATGTTACAGGGATCCTTAAAAGTGATCCACGGATGTCCTGTTTCAAACAACATGGTCAGGATTTTGCGCCACAATCCGGCAGCTGGCACTTTGCGGAACAATTTGAGTTCCCCACGCGCAGCTTTCTCTTCATAAGCGACATAGGCAAGCTCGAATTCGGCACCAAATTTGTCATGCAGATCAGGACAGTTTGAAGGTGAGAATAGTGTCCAATCCCCGCCCTCCATTACGCGCTTCATGAACAGATCGGGAATCCAGTTGGAGGTGTTCATGTCATGAGTACGTCGACGATCATCGCCGGTATTTTTGCGCAGCTCCAAAAATTCTTCAATATCCAGATGCCATGTTTCAAGATAGGCACACACCGCGCCTTTGCGCTTGCCGCCTTGGTTTACAGCGACAGCTGTATCGTTGACCACTTTCAAGAACGGAACTACACCTTGTGACTTTCCATTTGTGCCTTTTATATGGCTACCCAGCGCACGCACGTTGGTCCAGTCATTGCCCAAGCCGCCTGCAAACTTTGAAAGCAATGCATTTTCTTTCAAGGCTTCGTAGATGCCATCCAGATCATCGGCCACGGTAGTCAAATAGCATGAAGAAAGTTGCGAGCGACGACTGCCGGAATTGAACAGCGTCGGCGTCGAGCTCATAAAGTCAAAACTGGAAAGTAAACGATAGAATTCAATAGCGCGAGCTTCACGGTCAACCTCATTCAGTGCCAACCCCATTGCAACACGCATAAAAAAGGCCTGAGGCAACTCAATGCGCTCCTCATTGATGTGCATGAAATAGCGGTCGTACAAAGTTTGCAAACCCAGATAGTCAAATTGCAAATCCCGGCCGGGATCGAGCTCTTTCGCCAAACGAGGCAAATCGAACTGAGCCAATTTTTCATCCAGTAACTCTGCCGAGACTCCCCGTTTAATAAATTTTGGAAAATATTCGGCATAGCGTGCTGCCATTTCATTCTGGGGTACTTCCTCGCCCAGAATTTCGCAGCGAATATTATTCAACAGAAGACGTGCGGTTACAAAGCCATAAGCAGGATCTTGTTCGATCAGTGATCGTGCCGACAGGATAGTGCACTTGCGCACTTCTTCGACTGGTACGCCATCGTACAAATCTTTGAGGGTGGACTTGAATATTTTGTCTGCATCAACTGCAGTTCCCAAGCCATTGCAAGCAGACTGGATCTGAATTAATAGACCATCAACATCCAGCGGGCGCAATGCACCGTTTTCTTTAACTTGCAGGATATGGGTGGTTTCAGTTTTCTTGGCTTTGCTGCGTTCCTGAGTGCGCTGTTCACGATACAACACGTAAGAGCGTGCCACATCATGTTCGCCGGAGCGCATCAAAGAAAGTTCTACCTGATCCTGAATGTCCTCAATATGGAATGTGCCACCGTGGGGCTGACGGCGTACAAGTGCATTGACTACGCCAGAGGTCATCTGCTCAACCAGTTCACGCACGCGCGCTGAAGCTGCACCCTGACCGCCATTGACAGCAAGAAACGCTTTGGTCATCGCAATCGATATTTTGGCGGGCTCGAACGAAACAACCGAGCCATTACGACGAATTACTTTGTATTGGTCCAGGGGCAAAACGGAGCTCGATGAAACCGAGGTTTCAGGACTTTGGCGCGGAGGAACGGAGAATGAAGGTGACACACCCTCTGAAGAAAGCAACATACAGCACCCCTTTTATAGTGATTTTCAGGAACTATCCGGTCTGACAAACCAAATAACATTAAAAACAAAAAACCACTATATCTAGTGGTTCAACAGCAAATTTTCGCTAATTCTAGTGTATCGCCCGATTTATGCAAGTAGAATTTTGGCCTATATATTTTTCTTTTTACCAAACAAAATGATGCTGAAAATATATTTAACACGGCTAGTCCGTTAACCCGAAACTGAGTTAGTCGTCCGCAGCGGGAATACCGGCCGAATTGATAATCTGGGTTTAAAACGGTGGGTTTTCAGAGAGATTTCAGGTAACGAGTCCAGTCAAAATAGGGACCTGGATCAGTTTTGCGCTCCGGTGCCACGTCGCAGTGGCCTACTATCTCGCTAAAACGAAAGGCGCGCTGCAGTCGGCGGGTCAAATATGACAGGCTGCGATATTGTGAATCCGTATAAGGCACGAAATCACTTCCCTCCATTTCTATGCCGATAGAGAAATCATTGCAGCGTGCCCTTTTCCGCCAAAGAGAAAGGCCTGCATGCCAGGCTCGGCTTGAACAAGAAACGAATTGCACGATTTCACCCGTGCGCCTGATGAAGAAATGGGAAGAGACTTTAAGCCCTCTGAGCTGTTCGTAATACGGATGCTTTTCAGGGTCAATCTTATTGGTGAACAGCTGCTTGACATCGTCTCCGCCAAATTCATTTGGAGGCAAGCTGATGCTATGTATAACCAACAAACAAATTGGCATACCTGGCGGGCGGACATCAAAATTGGGAGACGCAATTTTGCGCACGCCGCTGAACCAACCTCGCGCATCAAGTTTCAATCTGTGCTGTCCTTGTCAGTGATAGTCAGGCGTTCCATGCGATAACGCAATGCACGAAAGGTGACGCCGAGTATTTTGGCTGCCGCTGTGCGGTTAAAACCCGTTTGGCCGAGTGCTTCAAGGATGACCTCACGTTCAATGCGGTCCAAATAGTCGGTGAGTGGATACTTGCTCGAAATTTCAAAATTTGTTTTTCCGACGAAAGATTCTGCTGGAACCAGTTGCAGGTCGGCAGGAAATATTTCTGCTCCTGTGCGCAATGCCAACGCACGCTCAATAATATTTTCAAGTTCACGCACATTTCCCGGAAAATCGTAATTGACCAATTCACGCATCGCATCAGCAGAAAATTTAACTGCCTCGCTCCCATTATTAAGTTTATTCAAAACCTGGGTTGCCATTTCTCCAATATCCTCTCGCATCTCGCGTAGAGAGGGCATTTGCAATGAAATTACGTTTAGCCGATAGTAAAGATCCTGCCGAAAATTACCCTGTTGCACGCGTTCTGCCAAATTGTGATGGGTGGCACTGATGATGCGTACATCTACCGGATCCTCCTCAGTCGCGCCGACTTTGCGGACTTTCTTTTCTTGTATCACCCGTAACAGTTTTACCTGCATGTTAATCGGCAGGTCGGCAACTTCATCCAATAAAAGTGTTCCGCCGTTTGCTGCTTGGAAAAAACCATCTCTGTCTTTTTCAGCTCCGGTAAAGGCTCCTTTGCGGTAGCCAAAAAACTCACTCTCCATCAGATTTTCCGGAATCGCGCCACAATTTACCGCCACAAAAGGCTGATCATTACGTGCGCTCTTCTCAACGATCAGCCGAGCTGCCAATTCTTTTCCACTTCCCGATTCTCCGCTGATATGAATAGGTGCTTGGCTGCGCGCTACACGATCGATCAGTTCGCGCACGCGTTGAATTGCTGAAGAATGTCCCAACAAAGACCTTTCCCTGGTTACTACTACTCCGTTTGTTTGCGGCAATTTAAGCGCAGACTTAACCAATGCCCGCAACTGATCCAGGGATACGGGTTTGGATAAGTAATCAAACGCACCCGCTTTTAATGCAGCCACTGCATTTTCTGCATTGCCATGTGCAGTGATGACGGCCACCGGGATGTCGAGATTTTTAATGGAAATATAGCGCACCACTTCTAAACCGTCACCATCAGGCATACGCATATCAGTCAGGCAAAGGTCAATATCTGACTTTTCCAACTGCTGCAGGGCTTCACTTACATTTGATGCGCGTCGAACTTCCAACCCCATGCGAAGCAAAGCCATTTCCAACAATTCAAGAATATCAGGCTCGTCGTCAACGATCAGCACCGTTGGGACGGGTGACTTATTTTGTTTATCAGATCCCATTATTCACTCCAAAAACAATTCGGAAACAGGCACCGGCTTCGGTTCGCGGGACATACTCCAAAAATGCCCCATTAGCTTCGCATAATTCCCGACCGATATACAATCCAAGTCCAGTGCCGGCTGACTCTGTGGTAAAGAAGGGCTCAAATAGTTTTAAGCCTGCTTCTGCATTGACCCCGGGGCCATCATCAATAACATCTAAAGTTACTCTGCCATCCTCTTCGGAACGTGCAAGGAGTAATATAAGACTACTCGTTTTATTTTGGCTGTAGCGCAAGGCATTTTGCCCCAGGTTCCATAACACTTGATCAAGATGCCCCCGATCAAAACTGACTATACATTCTAAAGGGGCTGTAATTTCAATCGTTGAAGAAGGTACTCGATTAGCACGGCATAGTTCTTCAGAAAATCCGGACAAATAGCCGATTAAATCGATTGGCTCCACATTCGCCCTGTCCCGGCGATTCAATTGCATGACATCCTGCACGATCCGATTTAGTCTGGCGGCATTATCCAAAATAATTTGCGTGAGTCTCATCTGGGCAGGATCAGCTTGTTCCTCTTGCAACAACTCAGCCGCGTAGCTGATAGACGATAGCGGGTTACGAACTTCATGCGCAATATTGGCTGTGAGCCTACCCAACGCGGCAAGTTTGACTTGTTGAGCGTGGTCCTGTGCCCGCTGCATATCTTCGAGCACAATCACAGCACCCCAGAAGCCCTGACGTTGTACCGGCAAAAAACGCACCCGTACCAACCGGTTTGTCATTGGCAAGCGTATCACCTCAAGTCCCAGCGCTTTGTTCTGCCGCCAGGCAGCAAACATTGCGTCCAGTAGAGGAGAGAAATTAGCCAACACACTAATGTTGTCCATTGAAAGCGTTAATCCCAATAGTCTTTCGGCGCTCGGATTGCACTGGCGTAACGTACCTTGTTCGTCGACCACCAACACTCCGTCTGGCATATCTTGAATCATCAAACGATTCGCTTCTGCCATATTGGACAGATCCACACCACGGGTGAAAGCCAGTTTTTCACTTGCAACGGCATATTTAGACAAAGTATGTGACAGCCAAGCCACAGCAAAAAAAGAGGCGCTTAAAATACCTGCCTGCAAAAATTGTGCAGTGGAGGCATCCTGCGTCAATACGGCATACGAATGCTCTAGCAAAATGGCAATACTAGCCAGTGCCGCGTAAAACAGGGTAATTCGACCGCGACTGATTAACCCCGCTCCAGCAATCGACACTAGCATCAACAAGCCCAGATTACTTTGAATGCCCCCGCTGAAATAGGACAAAGTCGAAAACACGGCGATATCCGTCCCAACTTGAAAGGCAAGCTGCAGGGAAAAGCGGGGTCGCCGAGTTTTAATACCGACTAACGATACAAGGGTAAATAAAATATAAACCAGACAAAATCGGTATACCCAAATTTGATCTCTAGTATCCAGAGACAGAGCTTGACTGAAAAGAACGGCAAGTAATAAAAGCAGCCCGCCGAGAATTAAACGATAGAGACCAAAGAAATACAAAGAGCGCCACAAGTCTTCCATGGCCAAGGGCGCTTCAGCCGGGAGCTTAGACAAAGGCCAGATGGAAGAAGAATGATTTTCCTGCATTGAATTTATTTGGCCTGCTCTGAGCGAGCACGCCGATGGGCCTCACTACAAAAGAATTCACCACCCGCCAATATGCTTTCACTTTTGGGTAGATGAACGCCGCAATGGGAGCACCGTACCATGTCTTCAGAAACTTTAGTCTCAGTTTTCGGCGGGGGTTGTTTGTTATAAGATTTAAGCAACCAATACACTACGGCAACTATGGTTAATATAAAAATTAATCTACTCATTTTCTTACTCTCTCCTATTCAAGTTGCGTATTGTAGGGCGCTTTACTGGGTGCGTCATTGGCAACTCGTTTTGTTCCAGTCAGTTAATATTTTTCTTTATTAAATTAGTGAGTTGTGAGGTATAAATATAAACTGATTAGCATTTTTTGCCTTGATATTTATGTGCTGAACATTCAAATTACAAAACAAGTAAGTCACTTGCATAGTTGAAACGGCCTATATATATTCAGGAATATATATAGGCCGTTTGGCATATATGCAAATGCAAAATAGCTCAGTAAAATCTTTTCCGAGTATTAGAGCTGCGAGTTTGCTAACTCGTTTTTTCTTACTCTCCTCCTATTCTGGGCGATCGCAAGGTCGCCCGTTTTTTTAATTTTATGCCAGTGATTTACGCGCCCGTGCAATGGCTGCTTCCACTTGCTGTGGTGCTGTTCCGCCGGTATGGTTACGCGCTGCAAGTGAACCTTCCAGCGTTAATACAGCATAGATGTCGTCGGCAATAAGCGCAGAAAATTGCCGTAACTCTTCAATCTTAAGATCGCATAAATCACAGTTGCGCTCGACTGCAAAACGCACTGCCAATGCAACCGCTTCGTGCGCATCCCGGAATGGCAATCCTTTCTTGACCAGATAGTCGGCCAGATCGGTTGCCGTGGCATATCCCTGTAATGCCGCATGGCGCATGGCTTCAGGTTTGACGGTAATGCCACCCATCATGTCGGCATAAATGCGCAGAGTTTGCGTAAGAGTATCCACAGTGTCGAATAATGGTTCTTTATCTTCCTGATTGTCTTTGTTGTAAGCCAGAGGTTGTCCCTTCATCAGTGTTAGCAACGCGACCAAATTTCCATTTACACGACCAGTCTTGCCGCGGACCAGTTCTGGGACATCGGGATTTTTTTTCTGCGGCATGATAGAGGAGCCGGTGCAAAAACGGTCAGCAATATCGATGAAACCAAAACGCGGACTCATCCATAGGATCAACTCCTCCGACAGCCGTGACAGGTGTGTCATGATGAGCGAACCGGCCGCTGCAAACTCGATGGCGAAATCGCGGTCTGAAACTGCGTCCAGTGAGTTTTCACACACGCCGTCAAAATCCAAAAGCTCGGCAACATACTCGCGCTTGATTGGATAGCTGGTTCCGGCCAGTGCAGCGGCACCCAACGGCAGGCGATTAACTCGCTTACGACAATCGGCAAGTCTTTCTGCATCACGCTTGAGCATCTCGAAATAAGCCATCAAATGATGAGCAAAGCTAACCGGCTGCGCGACTTGCAAATGGGTAAAACCCGGCATGATGGTGTGCGTGTGGTGTTGGGCCAAATCGAGCAACGCGCTTTGCAATGCATGTACCAGCAAAATTAGTTCGTCGATGGCATGGCGCAAATAAAGACGCACATCGGTTGCCACCTGATCGTTACGGGAGCGACCAGTGTGCAAACGCTTACCTGCATCGCCTACCAGAACTGTCAGGCGTCTTTCAATATTGAGGTGGACATCTTCAAGGTCAATCTGCCAATCGAAATCGCCGCACAAAATCTCATTTTCAATTTGAGCCATTCCTCGCTGAATATCTTTCAGGTCTTGAGCGTTAATGATTTCACAAGCGGCAAGCATTTGGGCATGCGCCAGGGATCCTTGAATATCAAACAAGGCCAAGCGTTTATCGAAATCAACCGAGGCTGTGTAGCGCTTAACCAATTCTGCAACGGGCTCATTAAATCTACCCGACCAAGCTTGTTTATCTTGCATCGTCATCGTGTCTTGTCCAAAATGTTCGGCATTGAGGAATTTCCATGCCAAAGACGCCTAGTATAAATCAAAACATTATCACGGATGCATTGCCTAATTTCCGCAATCTGGGTGTCGTTTTGCGCATCGTAATAATCGTGAATGGGATCGCATTATTTGTTGCCTTGACCCAAGCCGGCTCAATAGAGGATTTATGGCAACGAATAATCTATGGTTCAGCTTTCCTGCAACCCGTTTTATTATCCTGCCTTTTGCTTCTCTACGCACTCAACGAGACGCTTGCAAGGCTGACCTACCTGCGCGGCATGGGCGGGGTGATGTTTGTTGTGGTATTTCTTTCATGGGCAATTGCCCGTATGGGAGGAGAACTATTTTCTCCTGCAGTTGAATATGGAGTATTCCATATTTGGCAACTTATCGCACTCAGCATGACCGTTGCGGCGCTTACGCTAGCTTATTTTCGCTTGCGTATCCACTCACTCTCACCCGCATTAGCCGATGCCAGATTACAAGCGCTACAGGCACGTATCAGGCCACATTTTCTTTTTAACAGTATCAATGCAGTGCTGGGTATCGTGCGCAGCAATCCCAAACGTGCTGAGAGCGCTCTGGAAGATATGGCTGATTTGTTCAGGATGGCGATGGGAGATAATCGCGAGTTGGTGACGCTGAAACATGAAGTGGAGCTATCGCGCCAGTATCTTGCGCTGGAATCTTTACGTTTGGGGGAAAGATTAAAGATAAACTGGCAAATACAAGATATGCCACAAAACGCTTTAATCCCTCCTTTGATGTTGCAACCATTGCTGGAAAATGCCGTGTATCACGGTATAGAACCCATGCACGAAGGCGGCGAAATAAACATCAAGATTTACCTTAATGGCAAAGAATTGCATTTGGATGTGTACAATCCGTTTCAGCCGCATGACAGCGGTCACAATGGGAACAAAATGGCGCTGGCAAATATTCGCGAACGACTTTCGCTTCTATTTGATGTGGAGGCGAGTTACAGCGTTGATGCGGGCGAAAATTTTTACCGGGTACATATTATAATCCCCTATGTCAGAGAGGAATTTCAATGAACGTTGTTGAATTACCCTTAGCTATATTCGTGGTTGACGATGAGCCGCCCGCACGGAATAGACTCAAGGATCTCCTGACTGACTGCGCTGGGCAATTGCCCTTAATTTTGGTTGGAGAAGCTGGCAACGGCGTCGAGGCGCTGGATAAACTTTCGGAAGTGCACGCGGATGTAGTGTTGATGGATATCCGCATGCCTCAAATGGACGGGATTGAACTGGCTCAGCATCTTAACAAACTGCATAAACCTCCGGTCATTATATTTACCACTGCTTATGATAGCTATGCAGTTAAAGCTTTTGAACAACGTGCAATCGACTATTTGTTAAAGCCGATTCGTTTGGGTCGATTATTCGAATCGCTCACTCGTGCACGTTCTGCTGTTCCAATAAGAAGTGAAGTGCTGCAAGAACTTACACCTGAACCACGTAAAAATCTTTCTATCCACGAACGCGGAAGAATCGTGTTGGTTCCAATCGAACAGGTATTATTCCTACGAGCGGAATTGAAATACATCACTGTACGCACAATCGAGAACGAATTCCTTATCGAAGAATCGCTCATTGCATTGGAAAAAGAATTTGCTGCCCGTTTCGTACGCATTCACCGTAATTGTCTGGTGGCTAAAGATGAGATTGAAGGCTTCGAAAAAGTTGCTGAAACTGATACGAGCGAAGCACATTGGGCAGTAAGATTGAAAGGTTTAACCGAATTGTTACCAATCAGCCGTCGGCAGCAGTCCATCGTTAAAGAATTTAGTTAGTAACGCAGGCTAAGGATAAGCAGGTTCGAATTTTAAGCTATAAAATACAGGGGAATGCAGATGATCATCTTGAAGCTAATTCCTAAAGCATTGACGGCAGGAGTGATACTATTTTTAAGCGGAAGGGCCCAGGCAGCTTTAAGCATGCCCGAGCGGGAGCACGCGCAAACAATTGTTTGGGTTGTTGAAGTAGTTACTTTCGTTACTGCTTTTGGTATTGCTTTACTGGTTTGGAGAATTAGCAAAAAAGACAGAAAAGCCAAAAATAACCGTTCTGAAGCCGGTCAGATCAAATAGCTGAAGGCGTCTGATTGTGAAATTTTCCAACACATTTAATTTTGTAATCATTTATTAACTCGGTAGGGATTACAATTCGCGCCTTGAATTTTATTAACTTTAGATTGAGAAAGAAAAATGGAAGATTTTTTTGAAGGGCTAATTTTTCGCAGCCGTTGGTTAATGGCACCAATGTATCTAGGGTTGGTTGGAGGGCTGTTAATACTACTCATTAAATTTACGCAGGAATTTATTCATATCGTAGTACACCTGCTGGATACTTCAGAACGGGAAGCTGTTTTATCGATTTTGGCACTGGTCGATATCACATTGGTTTCGAATTTACTCATCATGGTTATTTTTAGCGGCTACGAAAATTTTGTATCTAAAATTGATGTGGCCAATCATGTGGACAAGCCGGAATGGATGGGAAAAGTCGATTATTCAGGACTCAAACTTAAGCTGATCGGTTCCATCGTTGCTATTTCAGCTATCGATCTGCTAAAAGCATTCATGCACATTACAACGCCCGGAGTCGAGCATCTGACCGATTCACAATTGGGATGGATGGTCGGGATTCACATGGTGCTGATTATTTCTGGTGTGCTTTTCGCTTGGATGGATCGAATTGCAGATCCCAAAACCGAAGCGCATAAATCGAGTGGTGGTGAAAGCGAACATTAAATGAAGTATCGGCACTACAAGGGCGGTATCTACGAAATTATCAGCGAAGCCCGGCTTGAATCCGACCCTGATGTCGTCATGATCGTTTACAGAGCAGAAGACGGTTTAATCTGGACTCGGCCGCGCAACGAATTTTTTGAGCTTGTAGTAGATGAAGGCAATACAGTGCAGAGGTTTGCTCCCATTAACTAATTTTGAACGATTGCTATTTGCCATAATTAACACATTATTTTTTTGAGGAAACAAAATGAACAAAGAAGAAATTATTAGCATTATCGAGTCTACTTTGACAAGCGGTGATAAAACGCCCGGAATTTTTGATTTACCTAAAATTATTGCAATTAAAGCAGAGCTTCAAGCTTGTCACTCCGTTGACGATATTCTGGCGATCATCGAAGAACATCGTGATTTGATTTCAAAAGTATTTGGATTGAGTGCAGATGCAATTGACTCAGCCGTTCAGAAAATTAAAGCCCTCGAGGGGAAATGAAGCTGGCTTAACCCGAATGAGTACAGATTTAAATCGCCGGATATGGATGAAGCACGCCAGCGTAACGCTGGCGCTGTTGCCGTCATTTTTCTTTTCCCGACAAGCAAGTGCAAAACGAAATGTGGAATTACGCGCCAAATTTAAATATCAAAGCACACCGCTAGAAAGTATGAGTTGTACCAGTTGCCTGGAATTCATTCCGGGTAAAACCGATAAAGACTTGGGTGGTTGTAAAATATTACCAGACGACGATGAAATAGAACCTAATGGCTATTGCATACGCTGGAATACGATGTAATCTACATCAGTTTTCATTAGAAGTAGCACGCGCCTTTAGTCTGTTCACAGCAAGTGCAGTCACAAAAACCAGTAATACCAATCCAAACCCGATCATATTTACTTTTACAGAAACTCCTGCCGCCGAAGCCATGCTGTAACAACCCACGAAAAGAAGCATGGCTATGTTCTCAACAAAATTCTGCACTGCCAGCGCATGGCCAGCTCCGATGGTTTCATGACCCCGTTCTTGCAACAAGGCATTAAGAGGGACGATAAAAAAGCCGCCGCAGATACCGATAGCAATCATCAATATAATCGCATAGGTGATGACATGCACAAATGCAAGCGCAAGAATAACCGGCCCGAGCAGAAGCCCACCCAGTAGTGCACGATTAACGTTGAAGAGTGATACCCACAGCCCTGCGGCGACGGCACCAAAAACGATACCGATTGAAACTGCGCCCATCAGATTAGCGGGGGTCTGGTTATCTGTAACCAACAAGGCAACCGGAACCCAAGCGAACAACATCAGTCTCAGAGTAGTGCCGCTGCCCCAAAACACGCTGGTTCCAAGCAGGCTGAAACGTGTGTCAGGGTTCTTCAACAACAGTGTTGCCGATACCATGAATTTTTTTATGATAAGCCATGGTTGAAAACTGGCACCGGGATTTTCAGCAGGCAATCTCGGAATAAACAAGTTGGCAAACGCAGCAATGGTGTATGCAGCCATTATTCCGGAAAAAGCCCACATCATTGAATGATCGGCTAGCCAGCCACCCAAAATAACGCCGAGCAGAATGGCTACAATGGTTGAACCTTCCATCATGCCATTTGCGCGCACCAGCGCGTCAGGGCCAAACATCTGCGAAAGAATACCGTACTTGGCCGGTGAATACATTGCCGCACCTATACCGATTAAGCCATAAGCGGTTACAGGATTGACGCCGGACATCATCGCAAGCGCACCCGCAAGTTTGAGCAAGTTTGAAACCAGCATTACACTTCCCTTGGGAAAGGCATCCGCGAGTTGTCCGACAAAGGGTGCAAGCAGGATAAAGGGAACAACAAAACTTTCTTGCAACAATGGTACAAGATTGGGCAGTCCCTGATTTTTTACGATGGCGATTGCAGCGATCAACACAGCGTTATCAGCCAAGGCAGAAAAAAACTGTGCCACCAGTACTGATAACATGCCTAAAGACAATAAGGGCATATTCAGCGATATCGAAATATTTTTACTCAATTCATTTCCTCGTCAATCATATTAATTTATTCATTAATTCATGCAAACTTGCGCATTCGAACAACGACTCCGGCTGCGGCAATTAATATATTGGAGAGGATTTCCATATCAAGAGGCATTCCTTTTCTGCGCACATCCAAAAGCAGCGCTATCCTTACTTCGCCGGTATTGTTACGGACTTCATGGGCAAAGGTATCGTCCCAGAGTATAGACTGACCGCTTGCCAAGCGATATTCGACACCGTCGATAGTCAACACTGTTCCAGTCTGACCAGTCGAGTCATTAGGCACTGACAATCCAAGATAATACCGAACCACCCCTCTAAAAGGCCCTTGGTGCTCGGGAATATGTTTCCAGGGTGCAAGAAATGATATCGTGGCTGTCAGTACATCGGGATTCGACGAAATTAGTTCTGAAAGCACAGGGCATTTAGCGGCATTCTTGGATATCGTTACACCGTAAGCTTTAACAACAAACATTCTCCAATCCCGTTCATCCTGAGCCGAGATATCCTCTTGTTGTGACATGAGGTCATGAAAACGAGGTACGGCACGAAGATTTTCCGCGATGCACAGTGCTTCGTCGCGTAATTTTCGCCAATTTGTCGAAAAGCGCTGTGATAACGGAAAGTATTGAGCGGTATCCAATACTGGAGGTGTAATAATTCTCCAATAATAAATCTTTCTTAACAAGACGGCCGTATAGTCGTAAATAAGATTAGAGATTTTCAAGCATTTCCCTTCTAACATTCAATCATAATTGATCAGCGGAAAACGATGGTCTTGTTTCCGCAAACCATCACTCGGTCTTCCACGTGGCATCTCAGGCCTCGAGACAATACGGTTTTCTCTATATCCCGACCATAGCGCACTAGGTCATCAACCGTATCTCCATGGTCGATACGAACCGTATCCTGCTCAATGATCGGCCCCGCATCCAGTTCATCCGTAACATAATGGCAGGTCGCACCAATCAGTTTTACACCGCGAAGATAAGCTTGATGATAAGGCTTTGCCCCCACGAAAGAAGGCAGAAAGCTATGGTGAATATTGATTATTTGGCCCGGGTAGCGACGGCAAAAATCCGGTGGAACAATTTGCATGAAACGCGCCAACACCATGACATCGGCATGATAAGAATTAAAGACTTGCTCAATATTTTCAAAGGCAACTTTCTTGTTGGACATATCAATATGGTGAAACGGGATGTTGTGCCACTCCACGAAACTACACAGGTCATTGTGATTCGAAATCACGCAAGGAATTTCGACGTTTAGTTCGCCGCTACGCCAGCGATGCAACAGATCATTGATACAATGGTCCTGCTTACTAACCAGAATGGCGAGGCGCTTCTTTTGAGCTGAATCGCTGATTTGCCAATCCATCCCGAACTCTTTAGCCAGACTGATAAATTGAGTTTTGAATTCGGGCAAATCAAAGGGTAGCGAATCAGCCCGAATTTCCTGACGCATAAAAAACCGCTGCGCTTCTTGCTCGGTGTGATAACTGGCTTCGACAATAAATCCACCGTGCCGGGCGATGAATCCGCTCACGGCGGCAATAATGCCCGCGCGGTCCGGGCAGGAAATAGTTAGCGTGTAGATGCGTGTCGTACTCATTAGGGTGTTCCCTCAAATCGGTTAACGAATTTTAACCCAGATAATCCAATATTCAGAAACCTGCTTGGGTGCGAGCGGGCTGAAATAGCTGGAAATTTTTCCCAACATGGCCACGATGCAGTTACACTGTAGAAACCAGATTGCAATCTGGGTTTTAGCTAGGGTTAATTAATAAAAAGAAAGCAAGAATATGTTTACACTTCCTTCCATGTGGAACTTGATCGTTTCCACCATCGTGTTTTTTGTTGCCGCCTGGTATATACATCTTTACCTGGATTCGCATGGAATCCCGAAAGGAATGTCGCGCAAACTATTGGTATTTGTGCTGGCATCATTTGTGTCATGGGGGGCAGGTGAGGTGGTGGACTGGATTCAGGGTCCGCAAGCAACCGCACCAGCTTCAAGCGACCCAATGCAATTATTGAAAGCGCTGGGACAGTAACTGGTAAAGTCTATATTGTCGTAATGTTACAACTAAAATTATCAGGGCTTTTTATTAATCTCTTTCAGATCAACCTGATCAAGACGCACGAAATTGAAACCGGCTTTTATTAAATACTCCAATCCGACAGCGAGTCC
>CAIWKC010000111.1 GCA_903913145.1 uncultured Gallionellaceae bacterium
AAAGTTTTATATATTATTCATCAGCTTAAGAATATTTCCCCGCGTATTGTGTGGTCGAAGTCAACTTGCAAAGTTTGATTATTGTCTTCATTACAATTGAATACATTTAGCTAAATGAGTAGTATCAAAATACCAATTACATTGACTGGACCAAAATGATATTTTTTGACTTATTTAGACACGACCCGGAATTTATTGCGCTTAACAGCGGTGAAGTACTTTTCCACAAAGGTGATGTTGGGGATTCAATGTATGTGCTAATTGAAGGAAAAGCCGAGATTTCGATTGATGGCGTATTCTTTGAGAAAATTGAGAGTGGTTCCTTTGTTGGTGAGATGGCTATTATTGACGGTTCACCCCGATATGCGACTGTTACCGCGGAAAGCAAATGTAAATTTGTAGTTGTAAATAAAAACCGGTTTCATTTTTTAGTAGAAGAAACTCCAGGTTTTGCTATTGAAGTAATGAAGGTAATGTCTAGCCGTTTAAAGAGGGCTGATCAACGAGTTATAGATTCTTTAAAATCCCTTGTTGCTAATGGTTAGTACAGGTAAAAAATGCGCCACGACAGCGTACAGACTTAAATCACGCTGCCGATAATTCTATTACCCGCGACCCTATAGATGTCATTTAGTCTTTTCTTTTCATCACCCGCCCGCTGTATTTTTCAGATTGTAGTTAAATCTTAACCTGCGTGTAGTACAAATACACAAGTGAAGATATGAACGCTCGCATGGATCACTGATTCGAGCTTTAACCTGCACGGTTGGGAATGAATGTTAGTTCAAAACCAGTCAATCATCATGATGTTCAAATATTCCAGATCCACAGAATATGTGATTTCAAATTGATACCCGTTGAATCAATATTGGTGATCAATTGATGAATTGCGATGCGGTGACATACGCAGTCCACCCTAATCAATTCAGTTGATTCGTTAGGGGGTGTTAACAAGCGAAGGTGGCAATGAAGCTAAGAATTTTGATATTTACATTATTTTCAGGACTGTCGCTTGGCACTAGTGCCGAAGGTTATTTTGTCGGTGGCGATATCGGATTAAACATATTTCCCAGTTGGGTTGACAGAGCCGATACTGCTGAATATGCGGCAGGCGCGGCTTATTCCATTACATCGCAGCCTGCGTTGTCATTTGGCTTGGGCATCAATGCAGGTCAGTGGATAAATCATGTTTTAGGTTGGGAAGTCGGATATGATAATTTTGGCAGTGTCACGGGCTACACCACTGCCGGAGGAAATTATGCTTATGCGATTGGCAATTCCTACCAGTTTGCCTCAGCGGCTTATCACGCAGAAGCACTCCTTGGATCAAACAGTGGTCTGTTTGCAAAAGTGGGGCTTTACAAT
Source organism: uncultured Gallionellaceae bacterium (assembly GCA_903913145.1). GTDB lineage: Bacteria > Pseudomonadota > Gammaproteobacteria > Burkholderiales > Gallionellaceae > PALSA-1006. The sequence continues at coordinate 1,366 of CAIWKC010000111.1, forward strand.
GCAACTACGCAACTTGCAATTTCTCATCTGAGCATCTCACCAGATAAAAGCTCAGGAATTTTTTTCGGCATGGGAGGACGTTATTATTCAGACGACTCAGAGCATTTTGCCTTCAGGATAGGGGTGGATATTTATCCAAAGGTAAAATTCAGCGATCTTTCTGATTTTACTAAAACCACCAGTGAAACAATTACCAAAATATATTTGGGTGAAGAATATATATTTTGAACAGTACAGCTCATAAAGCAAGCGCAGTTGGTGTAATTTTGGACTGACTAACCTAGTAGCTGCCTCAGGCAATCCGTAGGTGCCACTCCACGTGATGTTAAGACAGTATGAGTTGGTCGGTAACCTGAGTCTGTTGACTCTGAAAAACACCCAACCATTCAATTAAATCATGCGGACTAAGCGGTTTAGCGTAGTGGTATCCTTGCGCAACATCACACAAGCATCGTTTCACCACTTCCAATTCGGAATGGCTTTCTGTTCCTTCGGCTATGGATGTCATCGAAAGTGAATTTGCCAAAGTAACGATCGCACGCACGATTGATTCGTTTACCGGAGTGATATCGATATCCCGAATAAAAGATTGGTCAATCTTTATAGAATCGATAGGGAATTGTTTAAGGTAATTTAAGTTGGAATAACCAGTCCCAAAGTCATCAATGGACAAGCGCACGCCTATTTCTTTAAGTTGATTCAGCTTTTCCAGAATGCCTGCCTCGTTGTGCATTAAGGTACTTTCTGTTAACTCAATCTCGATAAAGTTGGGGTTGACGCCGGTTTCTGAAAAAATTGACTTTAGAGAGTCCACGAAACCCGCTTTTCTAAACTGTAGCGAAGACACGTTGATTGCCATATGCGTCGCCGGATAAGATGCATCAGTCCATCGGCGATGTTGCGTGCAGGCCTCGCGAAATACCCAGTTACCAATATCAACGATCACGCCGTTTTCTTCTGCGAGAGGAATGAAATGAATGGGCGATAGCAGACCGCGTGTCGGGTGCTGCCACCTAACCAGTGCTTCAACTCCAATTACCTGACCATTATTCAGACTGACTTTAGGTTGATAATGCAAAACAAATTCATTATTTTTAACGGCATTTTTAAGTTCAGTCTCTAAAGACATCTTCTCGCTGTTATACATCAAAAGATTCGGGGCATAACTGAAAAATCCATTTCTCCCGATGGATTTTGCCTCGTACATTGCGGTATCTGCTTTCGTGAGCAAGACCGTTACGTCCGTATCATCGGTGGGATAGATCGCAATCCCGATGCTAACGGTGATTGAAAGGGAATGACCGGAAATAATCACCTGGTCTTGCATCGATTCGACAATACGCTGGGCAACGATTTTAGGGAATGCAGGGTCGGAAAGATTCTCCATCAAAATAGCAAATTCATCACCGCCAAGACGTGCAACAGTGTCAGACTCTCGCGCACTGGCTTTTAGTCTAGCTGCAATCGCGCAGAGTAATATGTCACCGACACCGTGCCCCAGAGAATCGTTAACTTGTTTGAAGCGATCCACATCAATGAACATTAATCCCACTAACGATTCATTACGTATTGAATCGCGACAAGCCTGCATTAGCCGATCCCCAAAAAGCATACGGTTGGGTAATCTGGTCAAATGATCGAAATGCGCTAAAAAATACAAATCCGACTGCTTGCGCAAGGTTATTTCATTGAGCAAATCGTGACCGCTGGCAAGGCCCAAATATTTGCCTTCTCGGGTGACGATGATTCCAGTAACCATGTGCTGCATACCCGCATTGACAATTATTTTGGCGGCATCATCAATACCGGTAGATTCATCAACAATGATCGGGGACGTTTCAGGTGACGTGGCAAAGGTTTCTTTCAGAAATTGCACTACTGTTCTTTTGCCGTAAATTTCAGGTACGTATAGTCGGGAAAAATATTCGACAAATAGATGCCTATCTATTAGACCGACAGGAATATTCATTTTATTAACAACAGGCAGTGCGTACAGTTTAGGGTCGGTGAGAAAATAATTCAATATAACCAGGCAAAACGTATTTCCATCAATGGGCTGTACAAATTTTGATAACTGACGAACTGTTGCGCCTTCAGGCGTGGGACGCGAAGTTAAGTGAAGAAATTTTGTATTCATCTAGATTCAACTCCCTCGCGACAGCTAAAATTAAACTCGACCTATGGTTAGGCGGCAGCGATATGTTTGCCCGTCTTCTGTTAAATAACAAGCTAACGATATTAGGTTAGCCGCACTCGAGGAAGTGCCGATGCTAATTTACACTTTACAAAATTGAAGTGTCAAAAATATGACAATCGAAAAAATAGGTCGGATAACGCTGATACTATTGTGTCCTTTGGGTAAAATTTATAGCGGAATCCGATATCGCAATACTTGCTACTGCAGCCGCAATACCCAGAGCATAACGTCCGCCACCTTGCAGAAAGTCGGCCCAGGCCGTGAGTGGTGACCAACTTCCTGGAGACAAATTATCGAGAAACACTCCCCACAAATTTCCCCCGAGTAGTAGAGGAACATCAACAATTGTTTCAAGAAACAATAGTAGCAGTAAAGTTAATAAACGTATTATGAAGTTTTTCCAGGAATAGGCAGGCCATGTAAGAACAAAGATCAACCCCACAGCAAGAGGGTGAAATATATTTCCGACAAGCGTGGAAACTGTTGCAACAGCTTCCGGGTGAGGCATAACGAGATGTCCGGCCACAGCGATTGCATGAGGCAGTGATACGTTCAAGCGAATTACATGATCAGCACCTTCTTTGGAAAGTCCTAAAAACAGGACCGTGAAATCGCTACTTATAATTTGGAAAATGTCACGATAAAGTGGCAGCAACGATACAGCAATATTGTCCGCAAAATAAATGACAATCCCAATCAGTAAAACCGATGCAAGCAAAAGGCGAATGACTAACGCTGCCGCTTTGAAACTGGCTAGCCAATAATGCATCCGCTGTCCGATTGTTAAAGTTTTGATCAACTAGGATTCTGTTAATTACAATTATCATTTGATACTAACAATAATGTCGCGCTATGTGCAAATTGTTAAAAGCCTCGTTGAGTAAATACCTTAAAGTTCGCAAAAGACCAGACTTAACATCTCAAATTAGTCCGAACGGACTATGTATTGTTCATAATCACGTCATCATGAAGATGTAATATTGGAATTATAGGAGCAGGCTGTGCAAAAATAATACGCATAATTACACACTAAGTTAGAACACTATCGATAAAGGCAGGGCTTGCTAAATGAAATTTAAAAACACGTTAATAACTGGAGTTATATTACTGAGCTCCCTCAGTACAGTCGCTCAGGCTGCTACAGTAACAATAGGTACTTTGACGGCTACGATACCAGGAAATGTGGGAACGCTCGCAGCAGGAACAAGTTATGTACTGGGGGATACGGGTGTATTGAACCTGAATACCAATCTGGTCAATTCCAGCACTACGGCTACAAAAACTTTCTACGACGATTTTGTGTTTACGATTGCACCAGGTTCAACCCTCAATAATTCGTTCCTGGCATCTTTGCAGTTACCGTCGTTCCTGGGCATTACTGGATTTACTGAAAGCTTGTATACCGGATCGGTTGTCTCCTTTTCGACAACAACTACCAATCCTCTGGCAGCCTTAAGCGCGATTGCCACGACCACGACAAATACATTATCGGCTACCAACTTGGCCGCGGGCACTTACACGTTGCAATTCTCCGGTACCATTGCAAAAGCAGGTTCTGCATTGCTTCCGGCTACTGGAACGTATGCAAGTGTTGTCAGCATCAGCCCCGTTCCGGAAGCAGATACCTATGCAATGATGCTGGGCGGATTAAGTCTGCTCGGTTTCATGATGCAACGTCGCAAGAATCAGCAACCCGCATAAATAAACTCCGATCAAACTCTCTCCCGCTGAATGGGAGGGAGTAAGCGGCGTAAATAATTTCTATTTCTCTGCAGGTGCGAACTTGCCTAACCAAAGCATATAAAATAGAGCAGCAACGAGAATTAACGAAATCGGTGCAACGATGCCGTGCAGCAGATTGAATAACGTTTTGTCAGACCGGTAGGTGTAAAACAGCGCGAGAATTCTAGCCTGGTTGCAAAGAAAAATAATACTGCTGCCAAGCAAGATTCCCAACAAACGTTGATTAATAGTGATGGGCGCTATCAGCATCGCAGCAACAAGTAGCAAAATGACTTCCATTCCATCACAGCCATTGAGAATATTAATGCCACCGCCAGGCGCGCTGATATGACTGCCGATTGCCTGAATCTGTATATCGGGTGAGAGGAGTGCAATCACCCAGACGGAGGGTTTTACCGTCATTTCATTAACAAACAGTCTTTCCAATTCCGTATCGCGCGCGTAATTCCAGCCCAGTTGCAAAACGACCAATAGACCAACAAAAATAGTCATCAAAAATAATCGTGCGCGTAAATCCGTTTTCAACGGTAACAAATATTCTTCAGTTTGACCTGTAATTAAATCTGCAATGCGCGCGGGAGAAGAAATTCTGGAATTAACCAGATTAATAAGACTGACCACAATAGTTCCAAATTTTGCGTAAAATAATCCACTAGCATAACGTGATCATGTTTCACCCTTGTGACCATTCGTCACAATTTCCATAAGCCATCGGCCTAGTAAAACTCATCCCAATGTAACAGGCATGCAATCTTCGTTCGGCAGAATCAGATCAAGCTCATATCAACATCCTACCTTAAGGTAAAACCCCGTGACCAAGCTTCGCATTTGCAAACTCTTGATCGTGTTCGTCTGTATGTTTTGCATACAGACGGTTTTTGCTGCGGCCAATCCTCCCGCTAACCTGATCAATAAATTACAGGCCGGCCAAGCCGTTGACCTGATTATCGAATACGAATCGACCGCGATTGAACAAGAAGCTTCCAAACGCCGGCAACTCAATCCTGCGCATGTGGATGATCAAAAAATTCTTGATTATAAGTCCACACAATACAAATTACTCAAGCAACAGGTAGACAGCGAGTTGCCGGGTACTGACCTGGTCAAAGTAAAGGAATACAGCCATCTGCCCATGTCATTTCTGCATGTGAGTTCACTGGCGGCACTTGCCGGGCTGAGTGCGCATTCTAAAATCAAAGCTATTTATGAAGACGGGCAAGCGCATCGCGTACTCGCGCAAAGTCTCCCATTGATCAATCAACCACAGGTGGCAGCAGCAGGAGAGTTGGGAAGTGGCACAACGGTCGCGGTAATAGATGACGGTATCGATTACACCAACGCCGCTTTTGGCTCGTGTACCGCTCCCGGTGTTCCGGCAACTTGCCATGTGTCGACCTCGCTTCTTTTTGGAACCGGCACAACCAATACCACCCACGGCACCAACGTATCGGCCATTGTGTTAGGTGTTGCCCC
>CAIWKC010000112.1 GCA_903913145.1 uncultured Gallionellaceae bacterium
ATATGTATCAACCTAAAGAAATATTGATTCCTTGCGCTCCGATATGGCGCACATGAATATTTTCGGGCACCAATGTTGTGCGTATTATTGCTGGCTATGCTTTGAGTAAGCAGAACTTGCACCACTTGGAGTGTTTGGATCTGGTTGTTTTGGCTATTGACGCTGCGACGATGGCCAATCTTTCATTGGCTAAAACTTGTTAATTCCGGGTGCCAAGGGATATTAACAGTGACTTTTGAGTAATAAATCTACACAATAACCGCCTGTTTGAAATAACAGGGTTCATTTAATTCAGGCTGGCGGAGTATTTCAACCCAGCCGATTCGGAGGTTGCATGACGGCACAATTAATTGACGGGAAAGCCATATCAAAACGCTTGCGCGTCGGGTTTAGAACACGCGTAGAAAAACTAATAGAGCAGGGTGTAAGTCCCGGACTTGCAGTTATTATTGTTGGAGATAATTCTGCCTCAAGAGTCTATGTCGGCAACAAGATCAAAGCATGTGAGGAATGCGGCGTTGTATCCTTTCATCATGCTTTTCCTGCCGAAACGAGCGAAGCAGATATTCTGGCCGATATTCGTAACCTCAACTCGGATCACAAAGTACACGGTATTCTGGTGCAACTACCTTTGCCTTCTCATATTGATGTTCGCCGAATTCTAGAAGCGATATCGGTTGACAAAGATGTGGATGGATTTCATTTATACAATGTGGGTGGACTCGTGGTCGGGAATACAATTTTTCCTCCTTGCACGCCCTACGGAGTTCAGCTCCTGCTGGAAACAACCGGGATTGATGTTGCAGGACAAAATGTGGTGGTCGTTGGAGCGAGTAATATTGTCGGTAAGCCAATGGCACTGATGCTTTTGCAAAAAGAAGCTACGGTAACAGTGTGCCACGCTAAAACGCGAAACCTTGCGCAACATACAATTATTGCGGATATTTTGATCGTTGCTGCGGGAAAGCCCGGCCTTATTGTTCCCCAAATGGTCAAGGAAGGTGCAATCGTCATTGATGTTGGCATCAATCGTTTACCTGATGGGCGAATAGTGGGTGATGTCGATTTTGAAGGAGTCAAGGAAAAGGCCTCTTGGATAACGCCTGTCCCCGGTGGCGTGGGGCCTATGACGGTGACCATGTTAATTGAAAATACATTGCGATCCGCTGAACGTGCTTTACATTTGCGTAAAGAAAACGATTATCAGGACTGGGAAGCTCCTCAGCTTAAAACTGAATAAATCACAAAGTGAAATTCATGACCACAATCTTTTTGTTCTGATCACACTATCGCTCGATAAATCGAGCTCCCACAGTGAGCGTTTTTGTGGTCGACTTGTTGGTCGATTAGAGGCTTAGAAAGGTAAGTTAATTCGTAACCATTTCGATGAGAATGATGTCTATTTGACATTCATGAAGCCAAAAAAAAGGGCGCCGTGAGGCGCCCTGTTGAACGAAGCGAAGCTAGCTTCGGGAGGAGTAAGTCTTAATGCTGGTAAGCGCGCTCGCCGTGATCTGCGAGGTCGAGACCTTCTTCTTGAGCTTCATCACTTGCACGGATAC
>CAIWKC010000113.1 GCA_903913145.1 uncultured Gallionellaceae bacterium
GAGAATGGATGCGGGGAAAATATTAAAAGCGGGAACTGATCCAGAACAGCAAAAAGGCGATTCGCGAGTCCATGTTGTTGTGTCGGCAACTTTTTAAAAAGGAGAGATGAAATGACAAAATTTACATCCTCCCTGTATTGCGTTGCTGTACTTACAATATTATATAATCCTCTTGCGTCAGCAGATGAAGTGGCCGGAAAAATCGGCTACATGAGTGGTGGCCTGATCGCACGGCACGCTGACGGTTCTTACAAAATCATGGGGCCAAAGTCCGTAGTCAAAACGGGCGACAATCTGGAAACGGCCGAAGACAGCTACGCACAAGTTTTGATGAATGACGGCACCAAGATGACACTGCGGCCAAATTCCAATATTAAAATTGAAGCGTATCAATTCAAAAAAGATGCACCCAAAGAAGATAGTGCGGTATTCCGTTTAATTAAGGGCGGATTTCGTACGGTGAGCGGTTTGATAGGCAAGCGCGGTAATTTTGATGCTTACAAACTTAAGGCAATGACGGCTACTATCGGCGTGCGCGGTACAGATTTTACAACGCGGATTTGCGAGGGTCAGGATTGTGTGGGTGATGTCAATGTTCCAAAGCCCAAGCTCATACAGCCCGTTGGCCGGGTAATGCTGATACAGGGGGAGTTAACTGCCAAAGATCATTCTGGCATGATGCGTAAACTCATTGTTGGTTCTTCAGTATTTGAAGATGAAATTTTGACCACGGCAAAAGATTCCAATGCAGTTGTCGCGTTTCGCGATGAGGGTCGTGTGAGTTTGCAGGAAGAGACTATTTTCCATGTTGAGAAATTTCAATTCAAACCCAAGCAAGCACAAGAACCAGGCCAGGAAAATGCCATATTTCGTCTGTTAAAAGGTGGAGTGCGTGTAGTTACCGGATTAATCGGTCGTGTCCAACACGAAAATTATCAATTCAGGGTGACAACGGCAACCATCGGTGTGCGGGGAACTGGATTCGATGCATGGTGTAATGGGGCGTGTGCAACAGGGGGCAACCCGGGAACCACCCAAGAAAATCCATTAAAAGGAGCGGGTGTCTACGTCTGGTCGGGGCAAGTGGCTTTGAATACGCCAACGGCGAGTCAGCTCGTTTCTGTTGGTCAGGCGGCTATTTTGTCGCGCGAAATCAAGCCGGTTCCAGTTATCAATGTTCCTCCCAGTATTATTCAAAATAAAGCGCCTCGTCCGGATAGCGTGAATGTGGATATGCAGAAGACCTTCGGCAATGAAACACACCCAGAAACTGCGCCTACATCGAACGAACCAATATCCAAGAGTGGTGACAGCTCACCAAAATCAAATGTGGTGACAGCCAAGGATGCGCCGGCAACAGCGCAAAATGAGGGTGTAACCAAGGCCGAGCCTGGTGTCTACGTCTCAGTCCACAACGGACAGATCATCATGACTCAGAACGATGGTCAGAAATTAGACGTGAGTAAAGGTCAGACAGGTTTCGTCAATAATAGATTTATCACCCAACTGCCAGCAACACCGAAATTTATGAGTGGCGACAAGCAATTCGATTCAAGCGATAGTGGAGCCGGAGTGACAAACAAAGCAACCACCGCGCCTCCGCAGAATGGTTGTCAGGTGAAGTGAGGCGCTCCAAATAAGTCATTCTCGCAAAGGCGGGAATGATGAAACTGTTGACCGGAAGAATAGCGAAAGTATTTTCTTAACTCCGCCTGCGCCACCACTGCACACCACCGACCAAAAGCAACAATAACGGCAAAATAATCACTAAGCTAATACTGATAATAGTGAGCGCACGCGTGCTGAAAGTCACTGTGCCGTCTCTGTTTGCGCGAGGCTGTACAGTGATAAGCGCGTCTTCGTTACTGAGCCAATTCACCATGTTTATACCCAGATCGATATTCCCACCGTTGCCTGAATAAGCGTTGGCAAGAAATGATGCACCACCCGCGATGATAATGCGTTGATCTTTATCATTTACGCTTCGTTGCAATGCGAGCACCAGATTGACAGGGCCAGGAATATCATGATTTTTATCAATCCGCAGTTTGCTGCCGGGCTTGAATATGCTGTGGCTTACCCAGCCTCTTGGTGCTGCCACGACTAATGCCTGGTGTTGCCATGGACTGTTTTCTTCAAGGTTGAGGGCTCGTGCATAAGGGAAAACGGTGATGAGATTAAAATTATTCGTCACGGGGTGACTCGGGTAATCTGTGCTTAGTGCCCAGTTTGCTGGCGCATTCATGTCTTGGGCAGCGGGATCGATGACCATGCCGGGAATCAGGAGCAAGCCAAGTTTTTCGGCGATCGGCTCTAATCCTTGCAACGGTTCGGCATCAAGCAGCCATAACAGATTGCCGCCGGAATCGATATGGTGCAATATTTTGTCAACTTCACCTTTCAATAAAGGTAATTGCGGATGAGTAAGCACTAGCAGGCTGGCGTTGCCGGGCACTTCAGGTGATACGGTGAGATTGAGGCTACCGATGCGATAGCCGTTTTTCTGTAGTCGTTTACCAAAATCACCCAAGTCGTGGTTAGCCACACCGTCGAGTTTGCGTTCGCCATGACCATCCAGATACATCAGCAATTCATCTTTGGAATGCGCCAGTCCGAGTAGGGCACTGGAGAGCGTTTGCTCGTTCAGCGACACCAGATGTGCCGTGCGACCGCCATATTCAACTATCATCTCACCGTTGGTTTGTATTGATGCTTTGCGCATTGCCTCGGGCTCTTTTACAGGGTCGACAAAGGTGAGGGTGATGTCGGTCTTGTAGCGCTGATAGATCGCGATAAATTCGCGGATAAGACGGCGCAAATCGCCTTGTTGAGCATTTTGTTCGGTGGCATAAACTGTAATTTTGACTTCGCCATGTAATAACTTGAGTGCATTGACGCTGCCGGGCTCCAAACTGTTCAATTTGGTCTGAGTTAAATCCCACTGTAATGGATGCCGTGAAGAAAACTGGTACAACGCGACTGCGGCCAACAACAGCAGCACGGTGAAGATAATGTTTTTTAGATGAAAGGGGGCAAGGCGTAGGAATTTCATTATGCGTAAAGACGATTGTTATTCACACGGCGGATGGTAAGAAACAAAAAAGCACCAATGAATAAAGCAAAGAAAAGGAGGTCAGTGCTAAAGATGAATCCTGAGTTCAGACTCTGCGCATGAGCACTGGGTGATAGGGCGCGCATGGCACTGCCGCTATCGGATGAGCCTACATCAATCAACCACATGCCGAAGGACAAGGCGATAGCGCTCATTGCGGCAACGATAGGCTGTTTGGTGAGGGCAGAAAGGTAAAGTCCAAGTACGGTATAACAGGCAGTAAGTAACAGCAGACCCAGGGCATTGGTTAAGAGCAGACCGAAATCAAGACGGGTACCCAGTCCGAGAATGGATAGCATAATTGTGCTACAGGCGATAATGCATATATTGAATATCACCATACTAAGAAATTTTCCAAGCACAATTTGTCCGCTGGAAATAGGGGCTGCGAGTAGCAGTGCCAGTGTTTGGTTGCGGCGCTCCTCGGCAAGCAGGCGCATAGTAAACAGCGGAATCAACATCATCATCACCAGTGCTAACGTACCAAACAAAGGTGCAACAACCGAAACCGTTGCTCCCGGAGCATTAGCGACCATGGCAAGTTGTGTTTGTACTTGAAGATAAGCATCAAGACGTGCCAGAAAAAACCAGGCGAAAATAAATTGCAGAACACCCAAAATCAACCAAGTGCTAGGCGCGGAAAAAAGGCTGCGGAATTCTTTGTGAGCAATAGTAAATATCATGCCGGTTCGTTTTCGGTAATACGGTTATAGACGTCTTCGATGGTACCCTTGATCGGCGTCAGTTGCTGAGGTTGCCAGCCGCGTTCGGCGGCGAGTGCCAACAACACCGCACCAGTATTCATATCCGCTGTATGCATGACACGGAAGCGGGTTTCAGACAGTGGTTCGACATGTTCAACGCCAATGATGTCATTCAGCTCGTTCAATGGAGGCGGAGTCAGCAGAGTAACAACAAAACCCGGCTGATGTCCGTAAACTTGCATCTTTGCACTGCTGTCTCCGTAGATCAAGTGGCCTTTTTGCATGATCTCCACACGGTCACAAATGTTTTCAACCTCGCTTAATCGATGGGTGGAAAGAATGACGCTTTGGCTATCGCCCAACTTGCGGATGAGCGCTCTGATGTCGCGAATCTGTGCCGGATCAAGTCCGACTGTAGGCTCGTCCAGTATGATGACTGAAGGCTGGTGGATAATGGCTTGGGCGATCCCCACGCGTTGCTGATAACCCTTGGATAATGTGCCAATGATCTTATTGCCGTTATCCTGTAATCCGCAGGATTGTTTGGCCTCTGCTAAAGCGTTGTGCAAACTGTTTTTGGCTACACGATGTAGTTTGGCGGCAAAGACCAGGAAATCATCGACTCTCATTTCACGATAAAGTGGTGGTGTTTCAGGCAGATAGCCAATACACGCCTTGGCAAGGTCCGGTTGCCGCAACAAATTGAACCCGCAGATGTCTATCTCACCAGAATGAGGAGTTAACACGCCGGTCAACATTTGCAGTGTCGTACTCTTGCCTGCTCCGTTGTGTCCGAGCAAACCGAGAACTTCGCCGCGTTTGAGTTCGAGTGACACGTTTTTAACGATGTCTCGCTTACCGTAGCGGCGGCTGAGATTGCGTACGGACAAGGTGATAGGAGCAGTCATGCAGGTTTGATCGGTTGTGAGTTAGTATGAATATAACCTAATATGCGAACTTGCACCAAAACACCGAGTTTAGACAGGCTAATAAAATGAATTCTTTTTACTGCAAAATAATTTTGCTTTCGCTTCTTTTGAGCGCCTGCGCGCATGTTCCACGGACTGGTGAGGCGACAACTTCCAAACTTGCCAAGCCTGCCGAAGCCACTGCAGATCAAGCAAGCGAGGCTGAAGCAGACACACCGCAAGATTCGGCCAAGCTTGATTTACCGAACGTCGCACTAAATGGTGACATGCTCTATAATTTTCTACTGGGCGAAATTGCTGCGCAACGTGGAAAACCAGACGTTGCTGCTCAAGCCTATCTGGAATTGGCAAAGACAACGCGTGATCCCCGTGTGGCACGTCGAGCAGCCCAACTTGCTTATGAGTCACGTCAGATGGACAAGTCAATTGAAGCCTTCGGCTTATGGCAAGAATTGGAGCCGACTGCACAATTGGCAAAGCAGATGTTGATTTCGCTGCTAGTGAGCGGAGGTAAATATCAGCAAGCGAGTCCGTACGTGGAGCAATTACTTGCTGCGGCTCCCAAAAATCCGGGTAGCGTTTTCATGCTCATTCATTCATTGTTAATGAGAGCGCCGGATAAAAATATTGCGCTCGCATGGCTGGTCGAATTGGCCAAACATTATCCGACAGTGGCAGAAGCACATTGGGCTGTGGCTCAAATCGCAGCAGTGGCAAACAATAAAGAACTTGCGCTGGCTGAGATCCAACAAGCAGTGAAATTGCGCCCCGATTGGGATACGGCCGCAATATTTGAAGTGCAGTTGTTATTGCCCGCGCAACCCGCGAAAGCACTTGAAAAACTTAAAGTGTTTTCAGGTGCGCATCCCGATAATAAAGAAGTAAATTTATTCTATGCGCGAACTTTGCTGGATCAGAAACATTACGCGGAGGCGCGCGTACAGTTTCAGAAATTACAGATTGCTGAACCGGAAAACTCGGAATTAGCATTTGCAGTAGCGTTGCTTTCACTGCAAATGGGTGAACTTGAGCGTGCAGAGAAAGAGCTACAAGCAACACTTTCACGTGGAAAAAAAGATGCCGATACGGTGCATTACTACCTTGGGCAATTAAATGAGGCTAAAAAAGACGATGTCACTGCGCTGGCACAATACAAGCAAGTAGTGGATGGTGATTATGTCTATTCGTCGCGTCTGCGTGAAGCTTATATATTGAATAAGGCGGGCAAGCTAAACGAGGCGCGAGCCGCCTTAAGCAGTGCCCCGGCAACTGATGAACAACAGAAAGTGACGGTAGTGATCATTGAGGCACAGATGTTGCGAGACGCAAAGCAGTTTGATACATCATTTCAGGTGCTTTCAAATGCGTTGAAAACGTTTCCTGACCAACAGCAATTGATGTTTGAGGTTGCAATGGCTGCGGATAAATTGGGAAAAACGGATATATTTGAACAGACATTGCGTAATTTGTTGCAAGTGGCACCTGATTATGCCCAAGCTTATAATGCTTTGGGATACAGCTTTCTTGAACGTAATGTGCGTGTAGAAGAAGGCATGAAGCTTGTCGAAAAAGCCTATCAAATTGAGCCGGATGATGCTGCGATTACAGATAGTGTTGGCTGGGGTTATTACCGTTTGGGTAAGCTTGACAAGAGTGCAGAATACTTGCGGCGAGCATTTTCATCCAACCCCGATCCGGAGATAGCAGCGCATTTGGGTGAAGTGTTGTGGGCGCAAGGAAAAAAAGATGAAGCCAGGAAAATATTAATGGAGTCCATGAAGGGAAATCCGGAAAATGATGCTTTGCGCATCGTAGTCAAAAGATTCTTTCCCTAGTAGCGTCAAGTTATGAAGCCTGCCAATTTGGCTGGCGATCTGCAGTTGGGAATGCCTGACAAGGAGCTTTTTGAGATGTTTACGTTAAACAGAATGCTGTGCTGCATTTTGCTGCTCGCTACGGCAATGTTATTTGGCTGTGCCAACCGTTTGATTGTGAAAACTGCGGTACGTTCCCAGCAATATGATGCCTCTTTTTCGTTCAATGGACGTGTATCCGTAAAACGGGGGGTGGATTTTTCTTCAGCCGGGCTACGCTGGGTTCACAATCCTGAAGAGGATGAGGACGAGATACTAATACTAGAGCCGATGGGCCAGACTATTGCGCGAATTCACCGCGAAGCGCAAGGTTCGATGTTGGAAGCGGATGGCAGATTTTACGTTTCGCAAGATGTCGAATCGCTCACTAAGCAAGTGTTGGGTTGGACACTGCCGCTCTCATTGCTGAGTCATTGGGTGGTAGGTGTGCCGTCCAAAGGGAGCGAGGCAGATATTCAACGCGATGCCAAGAAGCAAATTACCTTGCTGCGGCAAGCCGGTTGGGAGATTCGTTATCAGCGTTATGCCAATACCTCAGCCGAGGCTTTGCCCACTCGTTTTGTCATGAAAAACGAAAAATTAGAAATGACCGTTATTATCGACGAATGGGAAAAACAACAACCCTGACTTGCCCGGCACCGGCAAAATTAAACTTGTTCTTGCACGTTGTCGGGCGAAGAGCCGATGGCTATCATCTGTTGCAAACTCTGTTTCGCTTCATTGAACTGCATGACACCTTAAGTTTTACCATGCGTGACGATGGTGAGGTGTGCAGGGTTAACTCAATTGAGGGAGTGCCAGCAGATCAGGATTTGTGTGTGCGTGCTGCCAAGTTGCTGAAACAAGTCAGTGGTTGCCAACTCGGGGTAGATATCGAACTGGAAAAACGCATTCCGATGGGCGGCGGTTTAGGTGGCGGAAGTTCGGATGCGGCCACGACATTGTTGGCTTTGAACCGGTTGTGGGAATTGAATTTGTCGCGCGAAAAGCTGATGGTGCTTGGACTGACCTTGGGGGCAGATGTGCCGGTTTTCGTGTTTGGCGATAATTCCTTCGCTGAAGGAGTGGGGGAAAAA
>CAIWKC010000114.1 GCA_903913145.1 uncultured Gallionellaceae bacterium
AAAAGCGCTGTAACCAAAATAATGACAATCGTGCGTACAAATGTAGCCAAATCGCTGTTTATTTGAGCGACGCCGATCTTCCCAAGAATAGCCGTCATCGCTGCGAATACCGCTGAAGCAACGGCAAGTAATTGCCAAGAAAATGTTAAGTTCATTAAATAGTTCCTTCATTCCTATAATGCTGAGAATCTAGTAGTCTGAAAATCTCCTGCTTAACAGGCAATATCCGAAATCAGCGTGTTCTAACGATTTATTGTTCTCAGCTTTTTAGTGCATCTTGCACCTCTTGGATAAGTACATAAGGGCTCACCACCACAGCCCAAACATCGGCATCCGCCTCATACCATGACAATGCCTGTGCATCAGTCACTTTGCCAATCTTGCCCGCAGTCAACCATTCGGAAACTTGTAGCTTGTTGTCCTCAGAGATTTGAAATGCTACCTCGACCAGATCCAGTTCACTGGAAACTAAAATCGTTGCGCCACTGGCGTAGAAACGTTGTAATTCTTTCCAAGCGATTCGTGATGTTTCCTGGTTGATTTTGGTTCTGTAGACTTCTTGCAGTCTTATTTCTTTCATGCTTTGCAATCTTTCTATTCCGATTTTGTGCCATTCAAGTAATTATCTTTTAAGCGAATATAATGCTCCGCTGAATAACGTAAATGAATGATCTCATCTTGGGTAAGTTCGCGAACTGCCTTGGCCGGACGACCCATATAAAGCATACCGCCTTCGAGCAACTTCCCGGGTGAAATAAGGCTACCTGCTCCGAGCATAACGTGATCGGGAATCACAACATCGTCCATAACGATTGAGCCCATGCCGATCAAACATTCGTTACCAATAGTGCAACCATGCAATATGACTGAATGTCCTACCGTCACGTAATCGCCGATGATAAGCGGAGATCCGTCTGGTGTTTCTGGGGTTTTGTGCGACACGTGACCCATCGTCAAATCCTGTACATTTGATCCCCGTCCAACCACAATCCGATTTACGTCCCCGCGTAACACGCTGTTGCACCAGATGGAACTGTCATCTCCAAGTGATACGTCACCGGTAATTTGGCAGGAAGGGTGAAGAAATACCCTTTCGCCGACAACTGGAAATGTTTGTAGATAAGAGCCAAGGCTCATATTGATTCCCGATTATTTGCTTAAACGTGCTACGCCACTAATTTCCATTTCATCTTTTCCCCGGTTCTCAGGGGCACAAGTTGATGCTCACCAAACCCGACTGATCCGGGAACTTGCCACTCCTCTTTGCGCAACGTAATTGTCTCATTGTTACGCGGCAGGCCGTAAAAATCTGCGCCGAAGAAACTGGCAAAACCTTCCAATTTTCCCAACTCACCTGCATTTTCAAATGCTTCTGCATAAAACTCTATCGCCGCGTGTGCTGTGTAGCAACCGGCGCAGCCGCAGGCATTTTCTTTGGTGTGTTGCGCGTGCGGGGCGCTGTCGGTGCCAAGAAAGAATTTTTTGCTGCCACTGGTAGCTGCTATGACTAGTGCTTCTCGATGTGTTTCGCGCTTTAACACAGGGAGGCAATAATAATGTGGCCGAATACCACCGACCAGCATGGCGTTGCGGTTGAATAGTAAATGGTGTGCAGTAATGGTAGCCGCAATGTTGTCTAATGAAGTTGCAACAAATTGGGCGGCATCCTTGGTGGTTATATGTTCAAAAACTACACGCAAATTCGGCAAGTCCTTCAGTAGAGGCAGCATCACTTTGTCGATAAATACGGCCTCGCGGTCGAAGATATCGATGTTGCTATCTGTCACTTCGCCATGCACAAGCAGTGGCATACCACAGCGTTGCATTTCTTCCAGTGCCGGATAGGTCTTGCGCAGGTCGGTAACGCCAGCATCTGAGTTAGTGGTCGCTCCTGCCGGATAGAGCTTTATCCCGTAAACTACACCGCTTTCTTTGGCTTTGCGAATTTCTTCCGCACTTGTATTGTCGGTGAGATAGAGGGTCATCAGTGGCTCGAATTTCGCCCCTGCTGGCAATGCAGACAAAATACGTTGGCGATAAGCCAGTGCTTGTGAAGTGATAGTCACAGGCGGTCTGAGGTTAGGCATAACGATGGCACGGGCGAATTGGCGTGCGGTGTCGGGCAACACAGATTTCATCAAGGCGTCATCGCGCAGATGTAAGTGCCAATCGTCCGGACGTGTTAGTTTTATTTCCATAATTCAAAAGCTTTCTTGCCAGTGAAATCACAAAGCACATAGAGAAAACCCACTTGGTCCCCCCAAAATACTGATGGAATTTTATGTTAATGTTCCAGCGGCGTATTCCTCGTTTCCGGCAAGAATACCAGACCGACGACAAAGGCCAAACACAACAGTCCAGCCGGATACCAAATACCGAGCGACACATCCCCCATGCGAGTGCCAATGAGTGTCACCATAAAGGGCGACATTCCACCGATCCAGCCTGCGCTCAAATTGTGTGGTAACGCCGCCGCCGTGTATCGTGTCCGGGCAGGAAATAACTCCGCCAAAACTGCCGTCTGCGGGCCGGTAATTAGCGCAAGGGCAATTACCAATATCAGCAACAAGGCAACCACTGCCGGCAAGTTGGCTTGTTTTACATCGGCTTTGTCAGGCCAGTTAGCTGCGTGTAATCGGCGCTTTAACTCATCCGGTTGATAACCATCGACTGATATTTTTGTTTCTACCGTAACCTGAGTCTTTGTCCCGATCAGTTCATCGAGTACGTAGACCACGCCTTGTTTGGTAAGCCATTCCTGATTACGTTCGCAATCATTTCGCGGCGCTACAAAGGGATTATAGTGACAACTTTCACCGCTAAGTTTCACCTTAACATTTTGGTTGAACTGCGCCAGTGCGGGATTACCATACTTCAACAGGCCGTGAAAAACTGGAATAATAGCCAGTGTGCCCAAGAACAAGCCTGCAAGCAAAACCGGCCTGCGACCTATGCGATCCGAGAGCCAGCCACAAATCACGGTTAATGGAAACAGCGCAATGGTACTTATCATGACCAGAGTGCTCGCAAGTTGCGGCTCGAATTTCACCACACTTTTCAAGTACACGTTGGTGTAGACCTGCGACGAAAAGAACAGCAATGAGCCGCCAGCAGAAATACAAAAAAACAACAAAGCCATGCGTC
>CAIWKC010000115.1 GCA_903913145.1 uncultured Gallionellaceae bacterium
GAAGTCCACGATGAACTTTGCGGTACTTACCGACTACGCTTCGATGGAGGCATACAAAGGAGACACTTTAAAATCCATCTTCCGCTCGATGGAGATCGTTAGCGATTTTCCTGACCAAATACTTGTCCTCAAAAGCACAAATGTAGTTTGTGGTTTAACTGGCAGAAGTGCCGGACTTCAAAAGCGGCTAATCGATGAAAATCAATCACGAGAGTTCGGCATTTACGCGCGAAGGCTTGCTGCGGCAAAGAATGGCAACCTCAACTTTCAGCAACAATTACTCGAACGTGGTCAAGCCGCAAAGAACCATTTGGACCGAATGCTTGAGGATGCGAAAACTATTACGTCAGACATCAAGGATGTTGCCAAGCTCTACACTAAGGATGAACGGCACATTATTCGCTTACATGAACCATACCCCTCTGCGTTGATGGACAAAATGGGCCGTGACGTACTAGAACTTGCAGGCATTCTCTTCAGTAACCATCCAAGTGTTCGCACTTTGCCAAAATTTGATGAACTACTGAACACTTATATTTTTCGAATATCACTCTGTATGTATCTTTTGGCGCTTGATTGGGCCGCGCTCGGTGGAGTAGATGACGTTTCACCAGCTAGGCTTCGAAACGATATGGTCGACATGTCATTTGCCGCCTACGGAACATTTTTTGATGGTGTGTTATCTGCCGACGCCAAGGTTCTTCGCATACATAAAGAAGCACGTATTATCTTGGACGAACAGATCATGGGGTCGCATTTGATCGATATTTAAGCTTCAGCCAAGAACGTTAGTTGCCGCAGGTATTTCTATGAACTATGCAGCCAGTTTGAGGCTCGACACAGCTTTGTTGAGTTTGGCTTCAGGTACGCCATCCGCACGCAGCTTTTCGATGAGTTGCGCTACCGCGCTGCCTTCCATGCGCTCTAAATCTTCGCGCAATCCTGCGCCAACATAGGCGCGCAACAAACCCTGATACCCGGAGAAACCTTTGAGCGGCGCGACTTTCTTCAAATCGTTTACCACATCTTCGGGCATCCGCAAGGTTACGGAGGTCATCGGGCGATCTTTTGATAAACGTTTTTTAATGGTTTCAAGTTTCATAATTACTCCTTTCTTGAGGTTCAGCTTTACGGGCTGAAATGATACGAATGAATTCATCTTCAATTTCCAGATGTACAACAAACAGAATCCGAAAATCGAAGTCGCAACCCAATGCGCCCTC
Source organism: uncultured Gallionellaceae bacterium (assembly GCA_903913145.1). GTDB lineage: Bacteria > Pseudomonadota > Gammaproteobacteria > Burkholderiales > Gallionellaceae > PALSA-1006. Next base: position 1,224 of record CAIWKC010000115.1, read on the forward strand.
CCGCTTTTCGCTGTTGCGCGAGGCATCCTGATATTGGACGAACGGATCAAAGAAGACTTGCGCGGCCTGCTCAAAAGAAACGCCATTATGATGCTTGATATTTAGCTTTGCCTTGGCCTCGTCCCACCTAAAACGAATGCCACGCAATTCGTATTCAATATCCATAAGGGGATTTTATATAACGTAATGCTTTTGTCAATACGTTTTGCTGGTAATAGTGGGAGCATCAACCGGCTATTTTATTCCACGCTCAATACAAACTCCCACCATCCTGCTCCCCCGTATTGCTTGCAGTTTCGCCACGCTGACTTTGACCCACGGTGCCTTGAAGTCCTCAATCAATATCTGCGCGATGCTTTCGGCCAGCGCTTCGAGCAGGTTGTAATGACGGCTGGCAAGAGCTTTCTGGATATCGCGCACGATGTCGGCGTAATTGAGGGCGTCCTTGATGTTGTCAGTCTGGCAGGCAAGGCTGCTGGGTAGGGCGATCTCAAGGTCGATTTGCAGGGTTTGAGGTACGCGCTTTTCCCATTCGTAGACGCCGATGAGGGTGTCGATCTTGAGTTCGCGTAGAAAGATGATGTCCATATTGGTCAACGTGCTATTTGGTTGAAGTAGTTGCATTCGAGTAAAATCCGCCGATTGCATTTTAAGGTATTCCAGATGATGACCCTAGTTTTTGTTGTGCTCGCCTATTTGTTGGGCTCGGTTTCTTTTGCGGTGTTGATGAGCAAGGCGTTTGGCTTGGCTGATCCGCGCACCTATGGCTCAGGCAATCCCGGGGCGACCAATGTGTTGCGCAGTGGCAAGAAGGCGGCAGCAGCGTTGACACTGTTGGGCGATGCAGCAAAGGGCTGGGTGGCAGTATTTCTGGCAATTCACTTTGTTGCTCAAGATACGCCGTTAGTGGTAGCACTGGTGGCCCTAGCGGTATTCTTGGGGCATTTGTTTCCGGTGTTTTTGAAGTTCAAAGGCGGCAAAGGGGTGGCGACGGCGTTGGGTGTGTTGCTGGCGCTGAATGTGTGGATGGGGTTGTGTGTGTTTGCAACTTGGTTGTTTATGGCAGTGGTGTTTCGCTATTCATCGCTCTCTGCTTTGGTGGCCGCAGGAACTGCGCCAATTTATGCGTTGTTGCTAGGGCTGCCGCGCGAATGGATTTGGGCGACGCTTGTCATGTCGTTGCTACTGATCTGGCGGCATAAAAGCAACATTCAGAATCTGATTGCGGGTAAAGAAAGCAAGATTGGGAGTAAGAAAAAAGAGGCTCAGTTGTCTTAAATTGATAATGGCCATCTGGAGGCAACGCAGTTTGTAGGAGCGCAATTTACCTCAAAGAGGTTCTTGTACCCTTCAGGGTGTTGCGCGATAGTTTTGTAGGGCTATCGCGCAATGAATTGCGCTCCTACTTGTGGAGCGTCTTAAGATTGCCGCAATTAAGCTAGTTGCTGTAAATCCCAGCGCGGCTTGACGTTGAAGCGGTAGTCTTTTTGAGCGGGTTGTAGTTTCAGTCGCATTGCGCCCGCAAAGGCAATCATCGCGCCGTTGTCGGTGCAGAATTCCAGGTCAGGATAGAACACTTTGAAGTCGTGTTGTTGTGCGGCTAGGTTGAGTTGCGCGCGCAGAGTTTGGTTCGCGCCAACTCCGCCAGCGATGACGAGTTGTTTGAGTTCGGTCTGCTTTAGCGCGGCTAGCGATTTTTTTACCAATACTTCCACGATAGCAGTTTGAGCGGCATGGGCGATGTCGGCTTTTGTTTGTTCATCTTGTGCATTTTGCTGAACGGCAAGCAATACTGCTGTCTTCAAGCCGCTAAAACTAAAATCCAGATCGCCACTGTGCAGCATCGGGCGCGGTAGTTTGAAGCGCCCTGCTACGCCGCGTTGCGCGAGTTTGGAAAGAAGTGCACCTCCTGGGTAGTCCAAGCCGAGCAGCTTCGCGCTTTTGTCGAAAGCTTCACCCGCAGCATCATCTAATGTTTCTCCCATTAAGGTGTAACTGCCCACGCCTTCCACACGCATCAATTGTGTGTGGCCTCCGGAAACCAATAGGGCGACAAAGGGAAATTCAGGTGCAGGTTTGGACAGCAACGGTGAGAGCAGGTGGCCTTCCAGATGGTGTATGGCGATGGTGGGGATGCCAAGCGCGTAAGCGATTGAGCAAGCGACACTGGCGCCCACTAATAATGCGCCTGAGAGTCCGGGGCCTTGGGTGAAGGCAATGGTGTCGATGTCGCTGAGTGAACAATTCGCTTGAGTTAATACTTGGCGAATTAGGGGGATGGCATAACGTACATGATCACGTGAAGCGAGCTCGGGTACCACCCCGCCATATTCATTGTGCATGGCGATTTGCGAATGCAGCGTATGCGCGAGCAGGCCGTGCTCAGTGTGATACAGCGCCACACCGGTTTCGTCACAAGAGGATTCGATGCCCAATACTAGTGCCATTAACTCTGTCCGATCTACAGTTTGCAGCATTGTACGTTTCATCTGTTTGCAACAACACTGCAAAATTATTTTCACAAAGTGCTTGACCTTAAGTCTTCAATCTATATAATGCGCACCTCTTCGCTGCCACGGTGGATGGAGAAGTGGTTTAAGGGTTCTTTAAAATTCAAATAAAACAATCGATTAGTGTGGGTATGTGCGCTGA
>CAIWKC010000116.1 GCA_903913145.1 uncultured Gallionellaceae bacterium
AGTCTTAATTTTCCGGTGTGTACGGGCGCGAGACATATCTGCCTGCCCTCGACGACCGGCAGTTTTTTTCGCAATCGGCGCACTTGCCTCCTTGGCCACAACTTCTTTACCTGAGGCACTTTTACCCGAGTCTTTGCCACGAGCAGGTCGACTTTTTTCATGAGCCGGTTTTTCGATGACCTGCGTCGACAACCCAACCCAGTCAAGTATCATCTTGACCTCTTCTTCACCCAACTCTGCCATTTTTCCCCGTTTTATGCTCGGCGGCAGATTGACAATACCAAAACGCACCCGCATCAGACGGCTGATCGTCAATTCCAGTGCCTCAAAAGTGCGGCGTACCACTCGGTTGCGCCCTTCTTTCAATACCAGCCGATACCAGTGGTTGAACCCTTCGCCACCCTCATCGCTCAATTTTTCAAACCGAACCAATCCATCTTCCAGCTCGATACCCTGCTTGGTCATCTGGCGCATTTGCTCAGGGGTCATCTGACCTTGAACACGCACGGCGTACTCTCGCTCAACTTCAAAACGCGGGTGCATCAAACGATTGGCCAATTCACCCGATGTGGTAAAAATAAGCAATCCGCTGGTATTGAAGTCCAGACGCCCAATCGCTATCCATTTCTGTCCTCGTAACTTGGGCAAGTTATCAAACACACTGGTACGACTTTCAGGGTCGTCGCGACTAACAATTTCACCTTCTTGTTTGTGATATAACAAAACTCTCGGTAAGCCTTGCTCGGTTTGAGATTTTACATGTATCACACGCTTGTCCGCGCAAACCACGTCCCCTTCTACTGCGCGCATACCCAGCGTTGCCACCTCCCCGTTCACTGTCACTCGTCCGGCAACGATCCACTCTTCCATCTCGCGGCGCGAGCCAACCCCGGCTTGCGCCAGCAGTTTTTGCAAGCGCTCGCCCTGCTGGACCATTTCAGCATCTTCATTCATTCAGTAACCATTCGTCTTTCCAGCACAGCCTGTGCCAATGTCCCGCTATCCACGTGCTCCAACTCTCCGCCCACTGGCAAACCGCGAGCGATTCGCGAGACTTTAATTCCTTGTGCCCGCAACAACGTAGCGAGGTAGTGCGCCGTTGCTTCACCTTCAACAGTGAAATTCGTCGCCAATATCACTTCACAAGTCAATTCTTGCGCGCGTCTGACTAAACGCTCTAATGGCAATTCACGCGCGCCAACGCCATCCAGCGGGGAAAGACGCCCCATTAATACAAAATACATTCCGTGATAACACTGTGCCTGCTCCATCATCAATAAATCTGCGGGCATCTCCACCACGCATAACAAGTTGGACTCACGCCGATTGGAACGACACAATATACAAATCTCTTCTTCGGAAAAATTATTGCACTTGGCGCAATGTTTGACACTCTCCACCGCATGGTTGAGGGAGCGTGCCAACTGCAAAGCAGCAGGGCGATCACGCTGTAACAAGTGGTAAGCCATGCGCTGGGCTGACTTCGGACCTACGCCCGGCAAGCAACGCAACGATTTGATCAAGTCTTCCAGACTGGAAGGTGTGTTCATTTAATAATTTCCATTACACCCTCATTGATGAAACAACCAGCCACTTGCCAGCTTGCTGGCTTAGTGGATAGGCTAATTGTTGCATCAATGACGGGCCTAATGAATTATCCGAGTACACTTAAAAAGGCAAACCCATGCCCGGAGGCAAACTCGCGGTAAAGCCGCTCATGCGTTTCTTCGATGTCTCACCGGCTTTTTTATTTGCATCTTGCAAGGCAGCTACAATCAAATCTTCAAGCATTTCTTTATCATCCATTATGCTCGCATCCAAAGACACCCGGCGTACATCGTGAGTGCACGTCATGGTTACTTTGACCATTCCAGAACCCGATTGGCCCTCAACCTCTATGGTGGCAAGTTCATCCTGTGCTTTTTTCATATTTGCCTGCATCTGTTGGGCCTGCTTCATCAGACCAGCCATTCCACCCTTCATCATTTCTATTTCCTCCGTATCACTGTTGAATTGGTTTTATTGAACTTTCTACTAACTGCGCCCCCAGCAGGGATTGCGCCTCGCGCACAAAAGCGTCTTGTTTAATGGCTTCTTCCGCTTGTTGCTGGCGAGTGCGCTTGATTTCTTGCTCTGCTGCAGCTGGCGTTGCAACTGCACCAGCTTCGCACAATACGATAGACAATCTCACCGGGCGGGCAAAATATTCGCTCAGCGTGGATTGCAATTTTTCAACCGCCAACTTATTGGTCTGCAAATGCTTATATTGCTGCGCAAGTTGTAACACCATTCGCCCATCCGCATAACTTTCCATGACGCAATGTTTTCCAAGCTCACGTGCCATCCCTTGCAGATTCAACTGCGATAACAAAGCATTCCAATCCGGCATCGTACTTGGTGCTGGTACAACTTTTGCAGGTTCAGGCACACTTGCCGCTGGAATATTGACTTCTACTCGAGGTACCGTGTAAGCGGGACTTGGCGTAGCCCGCGCCAAGGGGGTACGCGGCTCTGTTGCTTGATCTGCAACCTGAGGAGCAAATGCCAGCATGCGCAAAAGCGTCATGGTAAATCCGGCGTATTCATCCGGCGCAAGGTCTATCTCTTTACGCCCGTGGATGACAATTTGATAATTTAGCTGAATCTCTTCGGGGGAAAATAGCCGAGCCAATTCCAACAGTCGCTCACGCTCCGGCTCGTCATCAGCAATTGCCTGCGGAATTGTCTGCGCCAATGCAATGCGGTGCAGCAACGTTGCCATATCTTGCAATGCCGCTTCGAATGCCACACTTCGCATGGTCATTTCATCTGCGATGCGTAATAAACCCACCCCGTCACCGACTCGTAAAGTATGCAGCAAATCGAACAGATAGCCCTGGTCAATCGCCCCCAGCATAGTGCGCACCAGAGCTTCATCGACTTTGCCGGAAGAATAGGCAATAGCCTGATCCATCAAGCTTAGCGCATCACGCATGCTACCCTGAGCGGCGCGTGCAACCAGATTCAATGCGCCCATTTCGAACGGAATTTTTTCCTGTCCCAGTACGTATTGAAGATGTGTATGAATTAACGCGGGTGGCAGTTGTTTGAGATTAAATTGCAAACAACGAGACAAAACTGTGACGGGAATCTTTTGCGGGTCGGTTGTCGCAAGAATGAACTTCACGTGTTCCGGCGGTTCTTCCAGTGTTTTCAACATCGCATTGAACGCCGACTTTGACAGCATATGCACTTCGTCGATGATATACACTTTGAAGCGCCCGCTTGTCGGCGCGTATAGCGCACCGTCGAGTAATTCACGCATATTGTCGACTTGTGTATTGGATGCCGCATCCAGTTCGATCAGATCGACAAAGCGTCCGCTATCGATCTCAGTACAGGCACCACACACGCCGCACGGTGTTGCTGTGATACCGGATTCACAGTTCAGAGATTTTGCAAAAATACGTGCAATAGTCGTTTTACCCACACCCCGAGTACCTGTAAAAAGATAAGCGTGATGCAGACGACTTTGTGTCAGTGCGTTTGTTAAAGCTTGCACGACGTGCTCTTGCCCTGCCAGTTGGGCAAAGTTTCTGGGGCGCCACTTTCGTGCCAGTACAGAGGTCGCAGACATAGGGAACTTTTAGCCTGTAAAAATAACGAGCGCGATGTCTCGAAAAATCGGCCCTCAAAATAGGAGGCGAGCCTTACCCCCGGCACTTGCACCGATTGGCTGTGGCTGCTTCCTTCCGGACCTGACCAGGTTCACCAAAGTGCAATGCGGGGAGACCCGCCAAACTCTTAAAGTGGTTCATTAACCTACTGATATAACTACCAGCCATCTGACTAAGCTGCAAAAAACGCAGCAAGTCATTGGTTATGCGCAACATTCTGACGTCGTTGCATATCACTTCAAAATCCTCATGTACTAATGTACATTCCAGTTTTTCGGCGCTATACGCCTTGTCAGTAAATTGCTCGCTATGGTTACTGAACCACATTTACACTTCGGCAGTTTATTAACTGCAAAAGCATTAAACTAAACCTGTTTTATCGGAATTGATCCGATGCGCTTTTTCCATTCAGCCGGACCAGTTTCGTGGACTGAGGTACCTTTTGAATCAACTGCCACAGTCACTGGCATATCTTCTACGTCAAATTCGTAGATGGCTTCCATACCCAGATCGGCGAAGGCCACCACTCGAGAGCTACGTATCGCTTTGGATACCAAATAGGCCGCTCCGCCAACTGCCATCAGATAGACTGCCGCATGCTTTTTAATTGCCTCAATGGCAACCTTGCCGCGTTCTGCCTTGCCGACCATGCCGATCAAGCCAGTCTGAGCCAACATAGTCTCAGTAAATTTGTCCATGCGTGTTGCTGTTGTGGGGCCTGCTGGACCGACCACTTCTTCACGTACCGCATCAACGGGTCCGACATAGTAAATGAATCGCCCGTTAAAATCCACGCCTGGAGGGAGTTTCTCGCCTTTTGCCAGTAAATCCACGATGCGCTTATGCGCTGCATCGCGTCCGGTAAGCAGTTTGCCTGAAAGCAGTAAGGTTTCTCCAGGTTGCCATTGGGCAATGTCCGCACGCGTCACAGTATCCAGATTCACGCGTCGCGCATCTTCCGCCGCATGCCAATGAACATCCGGATAATCTTCAAGCTTTGGCGGTGTAAATGTCGCCACACCGCTACCATCCAACCCGAAATGAATATGTCGTGTTGCGGCACAGTTGGGAATAATAGCCACCGGTTTTGAAGCCGCATGCGTCGGATAATCCATAATCTTGACATCCAGCACCGTTGCGAGCCCCCCCAAGCCTTGTGCGCCGATACCTAGCGCATTCACCTTGTCAAAAATCTCAATGCGCAATTCTTCTACTCGATTCTTTGCCCCACGCGCTTTGAGTTGAGCCATGTCAATGTCTTCCATCAACGCCTCTTTCGCCAGCAACACTGCCTTCTCTGCCGTGCCACCGATTCCTATACCCAGCATTCCCGGTGGACACCAACCCGCACCCATTCCGGGTAATTGGTTAACGACCCACTCCACTAGGTCGTCACTCGGATTAAGCATCGTCATCTTGGACTTGTTTTCAGAGCCGCCGCCTTTGGCAGCAATACGTACATCCACTTTATCACCAGTCACAATATCGAAATGCACCACCGCGGGTGTGTTATCTCCGGTGTTTTTGCGTTTGCCAGCCGGGTCTGAAACAACTGAAGCTCTCAACACATTATCGGGCAACGAATAACCTTTACGGACACCTGCATTCACCATCTCGGTGATGCTCATGGAAGCGTCCTCCCAGCGTACGTCCATCCCCACACGTACAAACGCTACCACGATGCCGGTGTCTTGGCATATGGGGCGATGCCCCTGCGCGCACATGCGCGAATTTGTGAGTATCTGGGCAATCGCATCTTTTGCGGCAACTGATTTCTCCTCTCGGTAAGCAACAGCCAGCGCGTCCAGATAATCTTTAGGGTGGTAGTAGGAAATAAATTGCAGAGCATCTGCGATACTGTCGATGAAATCCTGTTGGCGAATAATTGTCATAACGATATGGGATTAATTGTTGCAAGTTTAATAATTACTTTCAATTATGGGAGACTGAGCGAAAGCAGTCAATCTTAGCCGTTTATCAGAAATTAACCTTAGGGATTTTAAGGACTAAATAATTGAACTGACTATTATAGCGTAAACTCAAAATCGACCGAAATCATCAAATAGCAATGCCAAGAGTGTCTGCAGCCTACGCTCAAGCCGTAAGCAGTTTTCAAACATGGCTACATGCGCGTGAGGCTGCGGATAATTTACACAAGTAAGCCGAGTTGGTGGCCCGTGTTTATAACCTCGGTGAAAGCAATCTGTCAGACACGTTGACAGCACGCCGACAGGCTCTTGAGTCTAAGCTTGCTGAAAATATCACCTAATTTGGTGCAAATGAGTCAAACTATCGTATCGACTTCTATTAGATACCCATCAAATCTGGGCAATGGCTGAGAATAAAGAAAATACTCCTGACCTTCATTAGATCATAAAATGCATTTTACCGATTTGATAGGTAGTCTCGCTGCTACCCTGACTACTATTTCCTTCATCCCCCAAGTCTGGCAAGTATGGAAAACGCGACATACACATGACATATCCCTAGGCATGTACATTGCATTTACTTGCGGTGTTGCATTTTGGTTGCTGTATGGAATTCTGATTGGTTCGTGGCCGGTTATCATTGCCAATGCCGTAACATTATGTCTGGCCGGAGCGGTATTAATAATGAAACTCAGATTTGGCTGAAATGCGCTTAATATAATTTTACCAATTCTTAGACTCCCTGAATTGGCAATCAATGGTTATAATTGATGTATGGAAATCTTCCATGGCGGAAAATAACACATGCTGAAAAAAATTCATGTTAACGACATCCGACTCGGGATGTACATTCAAGAATTATGCGGTAGTTGGATGGATCATCCATTTTGGAAAAAATCGTTCAAACTAACTGATCCAAACGAATTACACACGTTGCAAAATTGTGCGGTACAAGAACTCTGGATAGACACTTCCAAAGGCTTGGACGTTGAATCTCCAGCACAGGTAATTTCGACCGGAGAAGTCAAAAAAGAAATCGAGCTTGAACTTCAGCAAGCAATTGAATCATCCCAAAAAGTTGAAACTCGCATCTCTATTCATGAAGAACTTGAAAGTGCACGCAAACTGCACGCAAAAAGCAAAGCTGCCGTCACCTCAATGTTTAACGAAGTCCGCATGGGAAATGCACTCAAGGTAAGCGAGGCAGAACCGCTGGTGGATGAAATTAGTCAATCTATTTCACGTAACCCTGAAGCTTTCCTGAATCTGGTCAGACTTAAAAATGTGGACGACTACACCTACATGCACTCTGTTGCAGTATGTGCCCTGATGATTGCCCTGGGCAAGCAACTCGGACTTTCCGGACAGTCGCTAAAAGATGCAGGCACGGCCGGACTTCTGCATGATGTCGGAAAAATGATGATACCGGGCAAAGTGCTTAATAAACCCGGAAAACTGACTGACGAAGAATTTAACATTATTAAAGATCACCCCCGCAAAGGTTGGGAAATTCTCAATATTTCAAAAGGAGCCAATGCAGTGGCTTTGGATGTGTGCCTGCACCATCACGAACGAGTTGATGGCAAAGGATATCCAGAAGGCATCTCGGGAGACGATCTGTCACTTTTTGCCCGCATGGGTGCGGTTTGCGATGTCTACGATGCGCTCACCTCCAATCGTTGTTACAAAAACGGTTGGGCCCCTGCTGAAACTATCCGCAAAATGGCCGAGTGGAAAGACGGACACTTTGATGAACGCATATTCCATAGCTTCGTTAAAACGATTGGAATTTATCCTTCAGGCACTCTGGTCAAACTCAAATCCGGAAGATTGGGCGTCGTTATCGAGCAAACAGAAAAAAGCCTGCTGACACCCATCGTCAAAGTGTTCTTCTCCACCAAAGCGAATGAACCCTTTATTCCGGAAACGATAGACCTGACAAAATCACCTGACAGTATTGTTAATGTCGAATCCGCAGAAAAATGGGGGTTCGATTTAAAACAAGTTACCGGAATATAAACAGGGGAAAATCGCTTTTCCCGTTACCGATCACCTAAACCAACAACCATTTTGCATTCATTTACTCGTAGGGACGCGTGTCTGCACAAGGTAGAATGCACTCCTTCGGTAATTTCAGGTAACAACTCGCATGGCTATCCAATGGTTCCCCGGCCACATGACTTCGGCGCGCAAGAAAGCCGCCGAGACGATGGAGCGCATTGATGTTGTCATTGAAGTGCTGGATGCACGTGTCCCCGCTGCCGGTAGCAATCCATTAATTCGCGAACTGCGTGAACACCGTCAGCGCCCCTGTCTGAAAATACTCAACAAAACCGATCTTGCTGACCCCTATGCCACCAAGGCATGGCTGGATCATTACAATAGTCAAAAAAATGTGCATGCCGTTGCCTTGTCTTGCAAGAAACCCGGCGATGTCGCCAAAATTCCGGGCTTATGTCTCAAACTCGCACCTCACAGAGGTACCTCACTCAAACCGTTGCGCATGATGATCATGGGCATTCCCAACGTAGGCAAATCTACATTGATGAACGCACTGCTCAAACGTCGAGTCGCCTTAGTTGGAGACGAACCTGCCGTCACAAAAAGTCAGCAGAGTTTTGACCTAAACGACCATATGACCCTGATCGATACCCCCGGACTGATGTGGCCGAAAATAGAACACGACAGTGATGGCTTGATGCTCGCCGCCAGCCACTCCATTGGCCGTAACGCTGTGATAGATGAAGAAGTTGCTGGTTTCCTGGGTGACATACTGCTCACACGCTACCCAGCGCTTGCCACCCAACGCTACGGTTGTGAGGCAGAAGGAATGGATGGTTTTCACCTCATTGAAGCAGTCGCAAAAAAGCGTAGCTATCGCCTTAAAGGCGGCGAGTATGATCTCGAAAAAGCCGCCTTGACCTTGCTGCAGGATTATCGGGACGGCACCTTGGGACGGGTCAGCTTGGAGACGCCCAAGTCACGCGAAGAAATGTTGTTAGCTGCAAAGACTTCAATCGAAATTTCCAGCGACACGCTTGCTCAATCGTAGGATTAAGTGAAGAATTAACATCATCTACATATTGTCTTTATTCCGCATAAAATCCGCAGTCTTGTAAAACGCGGCCTTTAATTCTTCACGCAACGCTTCATCTTCGATCACATCCTGCATCGCCTGAATCATGCACTGCATCCACTGGTCACGTTCACTCTCACCAATTGGAAAAGTAATATGTCGCATGCGCAAACGAGGATGTCCAAATTTCTCAACATACAATTGCGGGCCACCCATCCAACCGGAAAGGAACATAAACAGCTTGTCCTCTGAACCTTTCAGGCTGGCTGGATGCAGCTTGCGTATACCGTGCGTCTCTGGCAATTCATCCATAAGGTGATAAAAACGTTGCACCAGGGCGCGAATCTTTTCATCGCCTCCGATGCGCTCATAGTGTGTTCGTATTTCGTTACTGATTTGCATCTCTCTACTCCGCAAAAAAACGATACTTCATTTCTTCCAATCCGATACTGCACAATACCTCGTTCAAACGCTCCGCCGGACGTGTTCGAGGCAAATTTTTATAGCGCGCAACAATGAGTTCATTCTTCATCGAATGTTCCCACCCTACCAATTCCGTCACCGTCACCTGATAACCATGTGCCTCCAATTGCAGGCAGCGCAGTACGTTAGTGAGGTGACTACCAAATTCGCGTGTATGAATAGGATGCCGCCATAATTCGGTCAGCGTATCCTTGGCTAATTGTTTGCCTTTGTTCTTGCGCAATACTGACGCCACCTCCGCTTGACAACACGGCACCAGCACGATGAACTGCGCTTGCTTCTTTAACGCAAAATGAATCGCATCATCCGTCGCAGTGTCACAGGCATGCAGCGCCGTCACCGCCTCAACCTTCACTGGGAGTTTATCGGACACAATGGATTCTGCAACTGACAGATTCAAAAATGACATCCCGCCAAAACCAAGCTGCTGTGCCAACTCGCGCGAATGCGTTACTAATTCCTCACGCGTCTCTATGCCATAAATGTGAGAATTATCATTCAACGTCTTGAAAAACAAGTCATACAATATAAAACCCAGATAAGACTTCCCTGCACCATGATCCACCAGCGTCAGTTCGCCACTTGTATTGTGCAACTCTTGCAGCAATGGTTCGATGAACTGGTACAAGTGATAAACCTGCTTCAACTTGCGGCGTGAATCCTGATTCATATTCCCGTCGCGTGTCAGGATATGTAACTCCTTTAGCAGTTCGATGGATTGACCCGGGCGGATTTCTGGGTGTTCGATTGGCTGAGTTTTTTTCATACCGCACCTTAACCTTTCTTACTTACTCTTGGCAATGGCGCAAGCGCTTCTATAATTGAGGATGGCAATGGCGGAAACTGCCCACATATTTGTGCCGCCAATACTTCAGCGGATAAACCTGCGGTAATCAGACCTCGCGTACCGTGGGCGAGGCAGCAATACAAACCTTCCTGCACCTTGCCTACCATTGGTATCGAACCGGGCGCGGAACAACGTATAGAGGCTCTACCGGTTAACTGCGACGGCTCCTTATCCCCTTCCACTTTAAGGTGAATGGGGCCGCTCATTGCTTTGTGCAAAGCTGGTGCATAATCGGCAAGATTCGCCAGATTCTCTGCGTGGTCCGTCTCGCGAACTTGAGTTGATTCATCGTCAAATGCGTGAGTTGCGCCAGCAATATGCACGCCGTCCACTGCGGGAGCACAATAGCCATCACCGCACACAATGGAGTGCAATACCTTGCTGTCAGCGGTTTGAGGAACTGCAGTAATTTGCCCTCGTACAGGCCTAAGCGGAAAATTAGCGAAAGGATGTAGTTTCTTTGCTGAATGAGCGCAACACACTAAGACGACATCTGCCTCTGCTTCCCAAGTAAAACCTTGTTTGTCTTTGCCACCGACCCGCCAGCCTGTTTCCATTTTTTCCAATTTCTCAACTTCATGCCCCAAGCGTTGGGTGATGTGAATCTCGTTCACCAGATTCGCGCATAGCACAGCAGGGACAATCCAGCCACCCGCAGGAAACCACAATCCGCCATATTTCATTTCGACACCAGCAAGCTGAGTCGCTTGCGTTGCGTCCACAAACTGCAACAGATGTTCAGGCCAAGCTTGTTCTTGCAACCGCGCGATGCGTTTAGTTTCTACCTCGTTGCACGCCAATTGTAGCAAGCCGCATTCGGCGTGAGTGACTCCATCCACTGGCAACACATGATCGAAAAATCCGAGCGCATGACCGTAAGCAGCGAGTACAAAACGATGTAGTGGATTGTCGCCTGCACCGAAGCGGGCATGCAGGATACCGCGAGGATTGCCAGAGGCGGCACCGGCAAGTTGGATGGCACGTTCTATCAGTGTAACTGCAATGCCGCGTTGGGCGAGGGCTTGCGCTGCTGCACAGCCTGCGATGCCACCGCCGATGATTAGGGCGGTGCGGGGTGTTTTGTTGGGGTTGGATAATCGAGTAAGGTTCGCCCCCTCCCCGGTCCGTCCCCGGGAGGAGAGGGGGTTAAATCGATACTCCGGAAAGTGTTTCGTCTTTAACTTCCCTCTCCCTCCCGGGGAGGGACTGAGGGAGGGGGCGAAATCTCCGCACACCAATGCCCCTCTAACCATCTCCTTTTTTCGCCCAAAACCCTGCACTCTCTCTATCTCAAAACCCGCATCCTGCAAACCGCGCCTCACCCAACCTGCACTGGTATAAGTCGCCAAGGTGGCCCCCGTACATGATGCCCGTGCAATGTTGTCCAACACTACCTCACTCCACATATCAGGATTCTTTGCCGGTGAAAAACCATCCAGAAACCACGCATCCACACTCGCCTCCGGCAATTGTGGCAAAGCCACATCCGCATCGCTGATCACCAGCGTAAGTCGAATGTGTCCACCCGCAAAATGCCAACGGTTCCAACCCGGCACGCGACGATGCCAACTACTCTGCAACAATTCTGCTTTAGCTTGTAACTCAGGCCACAGCCCCAAGGCAGCTTGCAAATCATCACCACTCAATGGAAATTTTTCAACACTGAAAAAATCTAGACTCGTACCCGCTGGCGCAGTTTTTTCAAATAATTGCCATGCACACACAAAATTTAGCCCTGTTCCAAAGCCCGTTTCGCCGATACAGAAACTATCTCCGGCAGATAACGAAGCAAAGCGTTCTGCCAAACGATTGCCTTGCAAAAATACATGGCGGGTCTCTTCCAAACCGGAGTCACTGGAAAAATACACATCACTGAAACGAGATGAGAAGGGTTGCCCTTCCAACCAATCAAGTACCATAATAATCTTCAAGATATTTTTCAAAGTTTAGCAGAAGCAACTACAAAGCTTGCGCTTCATCTGCTACATTTCGTTCATGAGCAAATTAACTTTAGACCGCATCCTGCAATCGCAAGGATTTGGAGCCCGTAAATGGTGCCGTGAACTTATCGTATCCGGTGAAGTCAGCATCGCGGGTGAAACCGTGCGCGACTACCGTACCAAATACGAAACTTCCGATTTCACTTACAGCGTTTATGGCGAAGAATGGTTGTATCGCGAGCATGTCTATATTGCACTGAATAAACCCGCCGACTATGAATGTTCGCGCAAACCCAGTCATCATCCCGGCGTACTCAGTTTGTTGCCAGAACAATTTTCACATCGCGATGTGCAGTCCGTTGGCCGCCTTGATCACGACACTACCGGCCTGCTGCTGATGTCGGATGACGGCGCATTTATCCACGCACAATCTTCACCCAAGAGCCACATCCCCAAAGTGTATGTCGCCACCACGCACGAACCGGTGACACCTGAGCTAGTGGCAAAGTTATTGGGCGGCGTAAAATTGAACGACGAACCCGCACCGCTGGCGGCACTGCTCTGTAACAAGATTGGCGAACATGAACTGGAGATCGTACTGGAACAGGGAAAATATCATCAGGTAAAACGTATGTTGGCTGCGGCAGGTAATCATTGTGCTGCACTAAATCGTTCGCAGATAGGGCTGCTCAAACTTGAAGCACTGGGATTGGAGTTGGGCGAGTGGTGTTTTTTGAGTGCCGAGAAGATGGGACAGTTGACAGCAACTTAATAAGCCACTTTGGTAAATGATATTTATCAGCATGGGCACAGAAGCATGCCCACGCTATATGACTTGATGCTCTCGTGCCCATCGATACTAAATACTTGATGAAGAAAGCGGGACATTGGGAACGACTCTTTGATGCCAATCATCCAAGAGCACACTTGCGATATGGCTGAAAAGATAGATACTGAGGACGACGAATTGGGGAGCATTGATAGCAGTGATGCGCAACAGCTTGCTAGTGCCTTGATACGTGCTCTGTTAAACGATGAATGGTTAGAAACCTTCGGCGACCGCGTCGGACTTGTTACCGCTTTACCCGACACGGCAAGCTAGTTGCAAAGGCTCTTTGGCCGTTAAGTCACCTGCGTACCCCTAGCCGCCAACGCAATGTTCGCGGATGCCGCAACGCTCTTGAGGCTGCCCGGAAAAATGTCTATGACTATGACCTCGTCGATGCCTACGACTATGCCAAGAAGGTTATCAGCCTTAACTTCGTTGCTAATCAGGAGAATTTTTCTCACTCACA
>CAIWKC010000117.1 GCA_903913145.1 uncultured Gallionellaceae bacterium
ATACCTTGGCAACGCCATATCTATTTCGTCCGCTTGAATGGGGTGCAAACATCGTTGTAGAAAGTACCACCAAATTTATTGGTGGACATGGCACCAGCATCGGCGGTGTGATCGTTGATGGTAACAATTTTGATTGGACCAGCAGCCGTTTCCCGAATTTCAACGAGCCTGATCCTTCATATCACGGCCTGGTTTATTCCAGCCTGAAGGCGGCCGGTCTGCCACCTTTCATCATCAAAGCGCGCGTGCACGTTTTGCGCGACATTGGCGCTTCACAATCACCATTCAACAGCTGGCAAACATTGCAAGGTCTGGAAACATTATCGCTTCGCATTGATCGTCATGTGCAAAATACACAAGCTGTGGCCGAATATCTTGAGGATCACCCCAAAGTGACTTGGGTCAAGTATCCCGGCTTGAAGAGTCATCCAGATTATGAGCGCGCAAAGAAATACTTGCCCAAAGGTGCGGGTGCGATTCTCGGTTTTGGTGTTAAAGGTGGTGCGGATGCCGGTAAGAAATTTATCGATAGCCTGCAACTGTTCAGCCATGTGGCTAATGTGGGCGATGCCAAGAGTCTGGCGATTCACCCCGCCAGCACCACACACAGCCAACTTACGCCTGAGCAGCAAGTTAGCGCAGGTGTTAGTCCAGACTTCGTGCGCTTGAGCGTGGGCCTCGAAGATATCGATGATATCTTGTGGGATCTGAATCAGGCATTAAACGCTGCTTAAAGAAAATGCCCCGCGTGCACTAACGACGAGGGGCAAATATTATGCCGATAAAGATTCCTCTCACCTTACCTGCTTCTACAATCCTGAAAAGCGAGAATGTGTTTGTCATTGATGACGAACGCGCGTTGCATCAGGATATTCGCACGTTGCGCGTTGCGATATTGAATTTAATGCCGACTAAAATCGCGACCGAGACGCAGTTGTTGCGCTTGCTCGGCAATACACCGCTACAAGTGGAAGTAGTGCTGTTACGTACCGCCAGCCACGAAGCAAAGAACACAGACGCTGATCACTTGTTGACTCACTATTTTACTTTTGACGAGATTCGCGGGCAGTACTTCGATGGGTTAATCATCACAGGCGCGCCGGTAGAACATCTTGAATTTCAGGAAGTGGACTATTGGAATGAGCTGACAAACATACTGGACTGGGCAAACAAAAATGTGACCTCCAGTTTACATATATGTTGGGGGGCACAAGCTGCGTTGCAGCATTATTTCAACATCCCCAAGTATAAATTACCTCACAAGATGTTCGGCATTTTCGAGCACCATATTTTGTCGTCCAGCGAGCCTTTGCTGCGCGGGTTTGATGATGTATTTCATGCGCCTCATTCACGCCACACGGAGATTCGCCGTGCCGATATAGAACCAGTTGAACAGTTAAGAATCCTCGCCGAATCTGACGAAGCCGGCATTCATATGCTGGCAACAGTGGACGGTCGCCATCTATTTGTTACTGGGCATCCTGAATACGATCCACTGACATTAAAAAGCGAATATGAACGTGATTATCTGCTTGCGTTGCCGATATCCATTCCAAAAAAGTATTTTCGTGAAGACGATCCAACCCGGTTGCCTTTAGTACGTTGGAGAAGTCATGCCAATCTGCTATTTTCAAACTGGCTGAACTATTACGTCTATCAGGCGACAGCGTTCGAACATGGATAAGGAGCCGCTATGAGTGACTACTGCACAAGATTGATCATTCCCGGATTGCAAGGAAGTGCCGAAGGCCATTGGCAGACCTGGTGGCAAGCGAAAGACCGTAACGCGATACGAGTCGAGCAAGATGATTGGCAAACACCTGACCTCAACGCCTGGAGTAAAAAAGTACGCCAAGCGATTGATGAAGCACAAGCTGGCGTATGGTTAGTAGCACACAGTTATGGTTGTATTGCCAGCTTACAAGTCGCTCCTCAATGCCCTGAACGTATCCGTGGACTTTTTCTTGTCGCACCCGCTGATCCTGATAAATTTTCTGCCTCTCACCTTTGGCAGCAAACTGACCTGCCCTTTCCATCCGTCATAGTAGCCAGTCGCACAGACCCATGGTTAGGTTTTGAAAAAGCAAAATCTTGGGCCGATTCACTCGGAAGCCAGCTTGTTGATCTAGGTGATGCAGGCCACATCAATGTTGAATCTGGGTTCGGGGAGTGGCAACAAGGCTTCGATCTGTTCGGTCGGTTTAGGCGTGAAGTAGCAGTAATATGTTTAATTGGATCGCTAACACAGCAATCATCAAGTTAATAATTACTAATATAACAATTTGATCCTTTATTCCTCGTCCAGCTTAGCTTAGCTTTTTTTCTTGTTTTTTGTTCGAAGCAAGCAGTAATACGATGCAACCTCATCACGATCTTCGCTTCCTTCGCGCGGGGTGTGTCTAATTGAAAGGTTTCTATGTCTATCGTAATCGAGTCGCCCTCTGAAACATTATCCGAGTCAGAGAACATTCTTGCCAAAGCTCGCGAAAACGCTCAACAGGTTGGGCTGCGTTACGCCGGTGACATTTCCCCGCGTGATGCCTGGCAACTATTTGAGCAAGGTGAAGCTAAATTAATCGACGTACGTACGATTGAAGAACGCCAATCCGTGGGCTATGTGCCTGACTCGATCCATGTGGCTTGGGCAATCGGAAATCCACTGGTGAGTAACCCACGCTTTGTGCGTGAGCTTGAAGGTAAAGCCGCCAAACTTGATGTGATTTTACTTTTGTGTCGGAGCGGCAAACGCTCAGTCGCCGCTGCAGAGACGATCAGCAGGATCGGTTTCAAAAACGTTTTTAACGTCACTGAAGGATTTGAAGGCGATAGTAATTTGAAGAATGGTTGGGCTAATCGCAATCTCCCTTGGATAAAAGACTAATGAGCAAACATGAAATTCTTCCCCTGCCCACTGATTGGGAACTGGGACGTGTAGTCGGCGAGTTGCGCGAGGTGCGTCGACTCTGGCGCGAATCGTGTGCGCGCAATCATGAGTGCGGCGGACGCGAATTGCCGGCACCTGTTGCGATTCGCGACCTTGTTCATGGTCTGCGCGGAGCATTGTTCCCGATGCGTCTGGGGCCACCCGATCTGCGCCAGGAAAGCGAAGATTTTTACGTTGCCCACACGCTGGATAGTGCGCTACATGCATTACATCAGCAAGTATTACTGGAACTTCATTACACCGCGCGCCAACTGGGTCATTCGCCCGATCACACCATTGAAGCACATGCGGTGAATATTGTTAAATCGTTTGCTGCTGCCTTACCTAAAGTGCGCAGCCTGCTGGATACCGATGTACGCGCAGCCTACAACGGTGACCCGGCAGCGCACAGCGTGGATGAGATTTTGTTGTGCTATCCGGGTGTTCAGGCTGTTATTCACCACCGCTTGGCAAATGTGTTGCACAAACTTGGCGCGAAAATGATTGCGCGCATCATTGCCGAATTGGCGCATTCAGAAACAGGCATCGACATTCATCCCGGAGCACAGATCGGCTCCGGACTTTTCATTGATCATGGCACTGGAGTGGTAATTGGTGAGACTGCCATCATTGGCGAACGTGTGCGTATTTATCAGGCTGTCACTTTAGGCGCAAAACGTTTTAACGTGGGTGAAGATGGGGTGCTGGAAAAAGGTGCACCGCGCCACCCGATCCTTGAAGATGATGTGATCGTCTATGCGGGAGCAACGATCTTAGGTCGTGTCACGATTGGCAAAGGTTCCAGCATAGGCGGAAATGTATGGCTCACGCGAAGCGTTCCATCGGGTAGTGTCATTACCCAAGCTAGCTCTCTCTATGAACAGACAGTAGACAATCCATGACCATTAAAGAATTTGCACAGGTCCTGAGACAACTCCGCGAAGAGAAAGGCTGGTCGCAAGAACAATTAGCTGAGCGTGCCGATCTCAATCGATCCTATCTAGGCGAAGTCGAGCGTGCAAACGCCGTACCATCGATCATTACCGTTTCAAAATTGGCACGAGCTCTTGATATTCAAATGTCTACATTAATCGCACGGTGTGAACACATTTGATATTGCAAAGCCGTGGACACGTCATACCTGCGAAGCCGGAATCAGGATATTTATATGATCACTGCGTAGCAGGCAACATTAAACATTTGTCCACTACTTGGGAATTTCTTAGCTGGATAGCAGCCATCACCGCTATGACTTAATAGATTTTGGTGGCTATAGACGGTTGAATGTGGCTTGAATATGTCTGAACATAGCTTAGCTAAATTTTGCATAACTTTATCTGAGTTTTTCATAAGGAGTGAACCATGGCAACAGAAAGCAAAGACCAATTGGCATTAAGCGACGTCGCCGCGCGAACGCTAGCCAATGCCACAAAAACCGTCCCGCAACTAGACATAATCACG
>CAIWKC010000118.1 GCA_903913145.1 uncultured Gallionellaceae bacterium
AGCCGCAATATTGAATCCAAAACATACCATAAATGGATTCATTGCCCTTACAATATGCATTATCGCAGCTAAGCTTACACAAATCACAGTTAGGGGAAAATCATGCAAGTAGAAATTTGGTCTGATGTCATTTGCCCTTGGTGTTACATCGGTAAGCGACGCTTTGAAATGGCGCTTGCCAACTTTGAACACAAGGAAAGTGTGAAGGTAATCTGGCGCAGCTTTGAGCTGGATCCAAAATCTCCTCAGCAATATCCCGTGACGTTGGAAGAAATGCTGTCACGCAAATACAATGTCAGCATGCAAGAAGCCGCTGCTATGAATGCCCGCGTCAGCGGACTCGCCCAAGAAGTGGGACTGAATTACCAACTGAGTAAAGCACGGCCCGGTAATACCTTTGACGCCCACCGCCTGTTACACTTTGCCACCTCGCGGCAATTGGGTGACAAAGCCACTGAGCGCATTATGCAAGCCTATTTTTCAGAATCCTTGGCAATTGGTGACCGTGCCGCGCTGGCAAAACTGGCAGCAGAATTTGGTATCGATGAAAGTGAAGTGCTCGCAATGTTGGAAAGTGATGCTTATACATCGGAAGTTCGCGCCGATGAAGCAAGTGCCGTTAAATATGGGATATCCGGTGTCCCTTTTTTCGTCATTAATGAAAAGGTAGGTATCTCCGGGGCACAACCAGTCGAGACATTTGCCCAAGCACTGAAACAGGCAGCGGCAGCTTAGCTCGGATTAACCAAGCGCTGTTACTTCATAAAACAAGCCGAACAAGCTAGAATCACGTCTTGTGCTGTAATTAACTCTAAAATAGGAAACCTTGATCATGTCTATGTCCGACCGCGACGGCTTTATCTGGTACGACGGCAAACTCGTGCCTTGGCGCGAAGCCACCACCCACGTACTTACCCATACTTTGCATTACGGCATGGGCGTATTTGAAGGGGTGCGGGCATATAAAACGACTCAAGGAACCGCAATATTCCGCTTGAAAGAGCATACAGATCGTCTGTTTAACTCGGCTTATATTTTTAAAATGAAAATGCCGTATGACAAGGAAACCTTGATTGCGGCCCAAAAAGAAGTTGTGCGTGCCAACAAGCTCGAATCCTGCTACCTGCGCCCCATCGTGTTCTACGGTTCTGAAGCCATGGGAATCGCAGCCACTACGTTAAGTGTGCACGTTGCTGTTGCTGCCTGGCCTTGGGGTGCGTACTTGGGCGAAGAAGGGATGGCTAAAGGCATCCGCGTAAAAACATCCAGCTTTACTCGCCACCACGTCAACATCAACATGTGCCGTGCAAAATCGGTTGGCTCTTATCCTAATTCCATCTTGGCGCATCAAGAGGTGGCTCAAGACGGCTACGATGAGGCGATGCTGTTGGACGTTGATGGCTATGTTGCCGAAGGCGCCGGCGAGAATATTTTCATCGTGAAAAAAGGCAAACTTTATACGCCTGATCTGACTTCGTGTTTGGAAGGTATTACGCGCGATTCAATCATTGCGCTCACGAAAGATCTGGGCATCGAACTGATTGAAAAGCGTATAACGCGTGATGAAGTGTATTGCGCCGACGAGGCCTTCTTCACCGGAACAGCCGCCGAAGTAACGCCGATTCGTGAGTTGGATAATCGCACTATCGGTGCAGGTAGTCGCGGTCCGATCACGGCGAAGTTGCAAGCGCTTTTCTTCGACATCGTTGGCGGCAAAAATCCAAAATATGCAGGCTGGCTTGATCACGTTTGATCAAGGCAAATACTCCGGGGAAATAGCACATGAAATCTGAAACTCGCTATATTGAAGTTACCGCCGAGGCGCTTCCGCTCTTCTGCCCAACGCCTAATCAGGCGCTCTGGGATGCCCATCCCCGTGTCGCTATTCCTGTTGAAAAATTGGGCACTGCGAGTTGCCCCTATTGTGGGGCGACTTACAAACTAAAGGGTGAGTTACCTAAAGGCCATCACTGAACTGCTGTCTGCTGACCACTTCATGCAAAAAGTTCTGGTAGTAGCCCCAAGTTGGGTAGGCGATTGTATGTTGATGCAACCCATGTTGTTGCGTCTCAAACAACGCTTCCCTGATTGCCTCATTGATGTGCTTGCACCCCCTTGGACTTTATCTTTGCTCAAGCAAATGCCCGAGGTAAGCGAGGTCATCGTCAATCCATTTCCGCATGGTGCATTGCATTTGTTGGCGCGTTATCGTCTAGGCAAACAATTGCGGGCCTACCTATACGATGCGGCTTATGTTTTGCCAAATTCACTTAAATCTGCACTTGTACCTTACTTCGCCAACATTCCCAGGCGTATCGGTTTCATTGGCGAAATGCGTTATGGTTTACTCACTGAAGCGCGCAAGTTAGATACAGAAAAATTGCCGCTGATGGTGGAGCGATTCGCACAACTCGCTGAAGAGACCAGAAACGAAATACAAAATGGTGTCCTGCACCCTCATTTAAGCGTTACCAATGAAACACGCCAAAAAGTTCTTCAAAAACTAGGTCTCTCAGTCGATCTTCCCGTTGCAATTTTTTGTCCAGGTGCCGAGTACGGCCCTGCCAAGCGCTGGCCGGTGCAATACTATGCTGAACTTGCCCAACAATTGCGCACACAAGGCTTTGCTGTGTGGCTAATCGGGTCCCCCAAAGATCGGGATGTCGCTGAAAAAATCGTTTCACTGGGCAATCAACCCGTGCGCAATTTATGCGGCACAACTGACCTGAGCGACGCTATAGCTTTGTTATCATGCGCAAGCCTTGTTGTAAGCAATGATTCAGGTTTGATGCATATCGCTGCCGCACTTGACCGACCCATGCTGGCAATTTTCGGCTCAAGCAGCCCGCAATTCACTCCGCCACTATCAACGCAGGCGAGAGTACTCAAACTTGATCTGCCTTGCAGCCCATGCTTTAAACGCGAATGTCCGCTACGTCACTTTAATTGCATGATGCAACTGACTCCGTCTGAAGTCGGCAAACAAGTAACCACTATTTTGGAGAAACACACATGAGCATACCCAAAGAAATTTTCAAGGCCTATGACATTCGTGGCATTGTTGGCAAAACACTGACTGACGAAATTGTTGAACAGATCGGCCATGCAATTGGCTCTGAAGCTGTCGCACGCAAACAGCATACGATTGCGATCGGGCGCGATGGACGTTTATCCGGCGAGGCATTTGCCAAAGCACTGGCTCGCGGCATCCAGAAGAGCGGCATCAATGTCATCGACGTGGGGCGCGTCGCCACACCGATGGTATATTTCGCTGCTTTCCAGTTGCACTCCGATTGCGGTGTGATGATTACCGGAAGCCATAACCCGCCCGACTATAACGGTTTGAAAATGGTACTGGCGGGTGAAACATTGTCGGGCGATACAATTCAATCATTGCGTACCCGTATCGACAGTGGAAATCTGACTCATGGGTCTGGCGGCTATTCGCAATATGACATCGCGCCGGAATACATTGCGCGAATCGTGTCCGATATCAAACTGGCACGTCCGCTTAATGTCACGGTGGATTGTGGCAATGGTGTAGCGGGTGACTTTGTAGCCAATTTGTATCGCCAATTGGGTTGCAAAGTGAACGAAATGTTTTGCGAAGTGGACGGTAATTTCCCAAATCACCACCCCGATCCGTCCGATCCGCACAATCTGGAAGATTTGATTGCGGCATTGGCACAAAATGACAGCGAAATAGGTCTCGCGTTCGACGGCGACGGCGACCGTTTGGGTGTGGTTACCAAGAATGGAAACATCATCTATCCAGACCGCCAATTGATGCTTTTCGCCGCCGATGTGCTGAGCCGGAATGCAGGTGCAGAGATCATTTTTGACGTTAAATCGACCCGAAACCTATTTTCATGGATTCGCGACCACGGCGGGAAACCAACCCTATGGAAAACAGGACACTCTTTGGTAAAAGCAAAGATGAAAGAGACTGGTGCATTGTTGGCAGGCGAGATGAGCGGGCATGTGTTTTTCAAGGAACGCTGGTACGGCTTTGATGACGGCCTTTATGCCGGTGCGCGTTTGCTCGAAATATTAAGCAACGTTGCCGATCCAAATGCAACCTTGAACAATCTGCCGGATGCAGTGAGCACGCCCGAATTGCATATCCATGTGAAAGAAGGTGAGAACCACGCCTTGATCACGCGCTTGCGTTCGGAAGCAAGGTTTGAGGGTGCGCGCGAAATCATCACCATTGACGGTTTGCGCGTT
The DNA here is from genome assembly GCA_903913145.1 of uncultured Gallionellaceae bacterium. Taxonomy (GTDB): domain Bacteria; phylum Pseudomonadota; class Gammaproteobacteria; order Burkholderiales; family Gallionellaceae; genus PALSA-1006. The sequence continues at coordinate 4,228 of CAIWKC010000118.1, forward strand.
GAGTACGCCGATGGCTTCGGGCTCATGCGCCCGTCGAATACCACGCCGGTGATCGTACTGCGCTTTGAGGCTGATGATGCAACCGGGTTGAAAAAAATACAGGAAGATTTTCGCAGGGTATTGCTGAAAGCGAACCCGGATTTAAAACTACCGTTTTAACCGAAAGTTTCCAATAAAAAATACGCCGTTGCACGAGGCCGATTCATCGGGAGATGTCTTCCTATTTCGCCCGATGAATCGGCCTTCTGCAAAGTGCGCATGTTCTAATGGATATTTTGGTTTTAAGTCTAGCCTAATTCGATCCCAAACTCAGCTTACGTTGGCGGGGTATCAGCCAATAATCAGATAACTCATGCAACAGAGCATTAAACTGTTCGATATTTTCGGGCTTATTCACAAAACTATTTGCACCAACCTGATAACTCATCACCACATCTGAGGGTTCGTGTATTTTTGAATAGACAATAATGGGTAAATCCCAAGTGGCTGCATCCATACGCAGCCTGCGCAATACAGCAAGTCCGATGAGATGGGGTAACTTCAAATCCAGCAGAATCAATTTAGGCAACGGATCATTCGCCGCTGACGCGGTCGCCAGCCATTCAAGCGCTCCAGTACTGTCTTGCACTGCCACCAAATGCAGTGCGGGTTCGTTCAATTTGCAGGCGCGACGAGCCAGATCAATTTCGTTTGGATCATCTTCAACCAGCAAAATAGTACTTTCATAACCATTCATTCTGATTCGTCCCTTTTTATCAACGCCCGTCAGAATCCGTTTAAATTATTCTTATTTTATAACATAGCATAATAATCAAACATGTGGTTGGCGTCGATAATCAGGAGAATCAACTTATCTGGCTTAAAGCTTAGCTTTCACCCAGGCATGCACCGAGGCAAGTGCAGAATCCAAACTCTCCGGTTGTGTTCCGCCTGCTTGCGCCATGTCGGGACGGCCACCGCCTTTGCCACCCACCTGTTGCGCCACAAAATTAACCAACTCGCCTGCTTTTACTTTCGATGTAGCATCTGCAGTCACTCCTGCAATCAAACTTACCTTGCCGTCATTTACTGATGCCAAAACAATCGCAGCGGATTTAAGTTTGTCTTTCAATTTGTCTAGCGTTTCGCGCAACACTGCCGCATCAGCACCTTCCAATTTTGCTGCCAATACCTTTATGCCGTTTACATCTTGCGCTTGTGTCAGTAGTTCATCACCTTGCGAAGATGCAAGTTTGGATTTTAATGCGGCCAATTCTCTTTCCAGTGACTTCATGTTATCGAGAATTTGCCCGATGCGGGTGGCTGCTTCATGAGGTTGCGACTTCACCGCGTCGGCCACTTGCTGCAATTGTTGCGCCTGAGTATTCACGCGCGCCAATGCGCCCTCGCCCGTTACCGCTTCCACGCGGCGCACCCCGGCAGCCACGCCGCTCTCTGTAACGATTTTGAACAAACCAATATCACCCGTACGCTTGACGTGTGTTCCACCGCATAGCTCTATGGACGAGCCAATGTCGATCACACGAACCACCTCACCGTACTTTTCGCCAAATAGCATCATCGCGCCGGTTTTCTGTGCGTCTTCAATGCCCATCTCACGCGCCTGGCATGCCGCATTCGCCAGAATTTCTGCGTTTACAATGGTTTCAACTTTGCGGATTTCCACATCGGTCATCGGTTGCGTATGTACGAAATCGAAACGCGTCTTGTCGCCATCCACCTGCGAACCTTTTTGTTGCACATGGCTGCCCAGTACATCGCGCAAGGCTTTGTGCATCAAGTGAGTGGCCGAGTGATTGCGCATGGTGCGGCTGCGCGCGGTGGCATCCACCCTGGCAGCAACCCCATTTCCCACTGTCAATTTGCCGGTCTTAACCACGCCATGATGTCCGAATACTGTCGCCTGAATCTTTTGTGTGTCTTCCACCGCGAAGATGCCATGCGTATTTCGTAACTCGCCACTGTCTCCTGCCTGACCGCCGGACTCAGCATAAAACGGCGTATCGTCCAGGACGACCACACCAGTGTCGCCTTCGTGCAGCTCATTCACAGATACGCCTTCCTTGTACAGCGCCAGAATGTTTCCCTTGTATTCCAGCGTATCGTAACCATGGAAAGTGGTAATTGGTCCGGCGTACTCAAGATTTGTTGCCATCTTGAATTTACCTGCTGCGCGAGCCATGTTTTTTTGGTTTGCCATGGCCATATCAAACGCAGCCACATCAACGGTTACACTATGTTCGCGACAAATATCCTGCGTCAAATCGAGTGGAAAACCGAAAGTGTCGTGCAGTTTAAATGCGGTTTCGCCACTAAATACCGGGTTCACTCTCTCTCCCAACGCGTGATGGTTGGCTTGAGAAAGAGCTTTCAGTTCACCTTCCAAAATCACCATTCCATGTTCGATGGTCGCGAAGAACCGCTCCTCTTCCTGCTTGAGTATCTCCATCACACGTACTTGCGCGGTAGCCAATTCAGGATAAGCCATTCCCATCTGTTCCACCAAATCAGGCACCAACCTGTAGAAGAACGCCGCACGTGCCCCCAGCTTATAACCATGGCGAATTCCACGGCGAACTATCCGGCGCAGCACATAGCCACGCCCCTCGTTGCCGGGGATCACGCCATCGGCAATCAGAAAGGAACAGGCTCGTATGTGGTCGGCTAATACTTTCAGCGAAGGTGAATCTAAATCTGTGCAGTGCGTTTCGCGCGCTGCAGCCTTGATGAGCGACTGGAACAGGTCAATCTCGTAATTGGCATGCACACGTTGCAATACAGCCGAGATGCGCTCCAAGCCCATGCCGGTATCTACCGACGGCTTGGGTAGCGGATGCATCACACCCGCCTCATCGCGGTTAAACTGCATAAAAACGTTATTCCAGATTTCAATGAAACGGTCGCCGTCTTCACCCGGACTACCTGGTGGGCCGCCCGGAATATGTTCGCCGTGGTCGTAAAATATTTCCGTACAAGGGCCGCACGGGCCTGTTTCACCCATCATCCAGAAATTGTCTGATGCATAGCGCGCACCTTTGTTGTCGCCTATGCGGATAACACGCTCTTCCGGCATACCAATCTCTTTGGTCCAGATGTCGAAAGCTTCATCGTCCTCGGCATAGACTGTGACGGTCAGTTTATCTTTGGGTAATTTGAAAACGACCGTGAGCAATTCCCACGCGTAGTTAATGGCATCGCGTTTGAAATAATCGCCAAAACTGAAGTTACCCAGCATTTCGAAGAACGTGTGGTGACGCGCGGTATAGCCTACATTTTCCAAATCATTGTGTTTGCCACCGGCACGCACACACTTTTGCGAAGTTGTGGCGCGCGTGTAAGGCCGCTTATCGAAACCCAGGAATACATCCTTGAATTGGTTCATTCCCGCGTTGGTAAACAACAGCGTCGGATCCTCATGTGGCACCAGAGAACTGGAAGCAACCACAGTGTGACCTTTGGAAGCAAAAAAATCTAAAAACTGCTGGCGGATTTCACTACTTTTCATTACATACCTTTGGCATCAAATATCTTTGGAGAATGGTGCGCATCATACCATGCAGTAAAAGGCCGCTCACCTGGTCCAGCAAAAGAATTAGTCTTCCTGTCAGGGCAATATCATTCGAAAAACAGCCCCTTCAGCATTGCTTAATTCGATACACCCCTGTTGATCTTTCAAATGATGTAACGCAGCGATTTTCGCAGCCAAATAGAGCCCCAACCCTGTCCCTCTGCCACTAACTGGCAAAGGTGTTGTGATCTTTTTACCAATCATGCTGTCCGGATAGCCGTGGCCATCATCAGCAACTTCAAGCACTAGCATCTTATTTTGTTCAGTGACGGCCAGCTTCACTTTGGAACGCGCACTGCGGCAGGCATTATGAATCGCATTCGCCAGTGCCATACGCACCAACGCTTCGTCGAAGAACGCAAGGTCAGGTGCTTTTTCGTCATTAATTTCAATCGTTAGTCCGGGAAACATCTCCCGATATTCTGCAGCCAACTCCGCCATAAAATCGCCGGCATTTACCGAATCAGCATTGACGCTCAGCAGATTATTTTCGTGCCGGAGAACCAACAGCATCTCTGATAATCTTCGAGCCGCGCTCATGGCAATTTCAACTTCTTTCTGCGCGTCGCCTCGTTCACCCAATCTCAACGATAATTCTGCCAATTGATTTTTTACGTCATGCACGACAGCAGCATACAAATCATTCATGGGCAGCCTTGCGTTAATGTTTTAATTGTTTGAGCAGTGAATCTATTTGAGCGATTTTGGGATGATTGGGCGATTTTTTAATAAGCTCATCGCGGTAATGCAAACATCTGCCCAATTTCACCGGGCTGTTGCCATTACGCACCAAATCAAGCGCGAGTACCAGTGACGCATTGCCCACAATCTGAACATTGTTCGACAGTCGGTCAGCCGCTTGGCAAAGCAGAGTAATCGCCTCTTCGAGCTGCCCCGCTTCTGCCTTTAGCACCCCTTCATTATTCAACTGGATCACTTCTTTGGTACTCTCGTCGATCAATGCCGTAGCCTCAGATGCATGTTTGCCTGCCGAGGTCAGGACTTCATGTACTTTGTCTTTGATCGCTTCATCTTCGTGATTGTTTTGTATTGCGTGGCGTAACAGCTTTGTCGCGTCTTCTTCCCTGCCGGAGATAAAACACGCATCGGCAAGAGAAATGACGGTGTTTGCCGGCAATTTACTTAAGTCGCCCATAGACATCGCTTTAGCCAAAGCTGCATCTGCCTGAGCATGGTTCCCGGCTGCACGATGTGCCACACTTTCGGTCGCAGCCAACACAATTGAGCTGTGCTCATCTTTAAAACTCTTCTGCGCATCGGCCACTACAACTAATGCCTCAGTTGCCTTACCCTGATTCACCAACGCTTTTGACAACACAGCATAATCATTCGCATGGCGAACCGGTGAATATTTGTGCTTCTGCAATGCCTGACGCATTACTGTCTCGGCTATTTCGGGCTTGCCTGCACTAACCGCCAGAGTGCTTAATTCGCGAATGCGGCTCATGGTTCCCGGAGATACTTCACGCGCTTTTTGCAGTATATCTAGCGCGCCATGCTTATCGCCCGAGGCAGCCAATAATTTTCCGAGGAAATCGTAAGCCGCCATAAACTGCGGTGTTTCTTTTAGAATATCCTGAAGCAATGCCTTTGCCTGATCCTTTTTATCGAGCTGCGCCCAAGCCCTTGCTAATCCTAATCTAGCCCAGCCGATAGGACGAAGCGCTAGTATTTCACTATACAAATTTGCTGCTTCCTGCGGACGATTGGCTCGCATCAGGGCAGAACTCTTAATCTTGCAGAGATCAATGAAGTATTTATCTTTGACGGCTAATTGTTTATCGCATTCGATTATCACTCTGCCCCAATTTTTTGAATCGGTCGCTTTGTCTATAGTTGAAAAATATTCTTGCCTCTCCAGCAGCTTTTCTAAACGTGCGCTGAATTGAGCCGCTGTGAATGGTTTGAGTAAATAATCGTCGGGAGCACACTCCGAAGCGGCGACGACTTTTTCGTACCCTTGCTCGGCCGTTATCATGACAAAAATGGTATTGCGGGTTATCAGATCATTCGTGCGTAAATATTCCAGGAACTGTTGGCCATCTGTTCCTTCACCCAGCGAATAATCACACAGAATGACATCGTAGCGGCTGGTTGCCATCCGCTCTAAAGCATCTTTGATGCTGCTGACAACATGGAGTTTCGCAAAACCGGCGCTGGTCAATGACATGCGTAATTGGGAACGCATGCCCTCCATATCGTCTATAACCAGCACCCACTTTTCAGCTATATTGCTTTCGAAAGGCAACTTGTTCCCCTTTTTTACTTCAACGGCTTCCTTAACACTCTCATTCACTGCGTGTCCGACTATACCTGTTAAACGCTTGTAGGTATTTTGAATTTATCTTTGGCGCAACACTTTGAATATAACATCCATGGAGAAGCCACGGGATTGCATGAAGCGCACTTGTTTGCCTTTTTCTATTTCATCCTGCGCTATATTACCAAATTTTCTTTGCCAAACCTCCAGTGCAGTATTCAATTCGGATTCTTTCAACTCGGGTAGCGCCTCATCGATCAAATGCTCGGGAATACCCTTTTGGCGCAGTTCATGCACGATACGTTGCGTACCAAATCGATTTCTTTTGGCATGAACCAACTGCAAACTCGCTCGTGTATCCGAGAGCCACTCTCGGGTAACCAAATCATCCAGCACGGCATCGAGGTCATCGCCTTCCTGCACGTAGGGCAATAGTTTGCTGTGCAACTCAGTACGACTGTGTTCGCGCCGCGCCAGATATCTCATCGCGCGGACACGAAGACTAATCTCAGGCTTCTTCAACAACCGACTTCAACGCGTTAACACCGAGCGCTGCCCGGACTTTGTTTTCAATCTCAATGGCAATGTCAGGATTACTTTTCAGAAACTCGCGGGCGTTATCTTTACCCTGACCGATCTTCTCGCCATTATACGAATACCACGCACCGGATTTTTCGACCAGCTTATGTAATACGCCTAATTCAACAATCTCACCTTCGCGAGAAATACCTTCGCCATACAGAATATCAAAGTTTGCTTCCTTGAATGGAGGCGCGACTTTATTTTTCACAATTTTCACGCGTGTCTCGTTACCGATCACTTCGTCACCCTTTTTAATTGCACCGGTGCGGCGAATATCAAGTCGCACTGAAGCATAGAACTTAAGGGCGTTACCGCCGGTGGTGGTCTCCGGGTTGCCAAACATCACGCCGATTTTCATGCGAATCTGGTTAATGAAGATCACCATTGTGTTGGAACGATTGATATTAGCGGTAAGTTTACGCAAGGCTTGCGACATTAGTCGTGCATGCAGGCCCATTTGTGCATCACCCATCTCGCCTTCAATTTCAGCCTTGGGTGTTAATGCCGCTACGGAGTCCACGACTACGATATCTACAGAACCTGAACGCACCAGCATATCGACGATTTCCAGCGCCTGTTCACCGTTGTCAGGCTGTGAGATCAGCAAATCCTCAACCTTTACACCTAACTTCTGAGCGTATTGGGGATCAAGCGCGTGTTCAGCATCGATAAAAGCTGCCGTGCCACCCAGTTTTTGCATCTCGGCAATCACTTGCAGCGTAAGTGTCGTCTTGCCGGAAGACTCCGGGCCGTAAATCTCGATCACACGGCCGCGCGGCAAACCTCCCACACCCAGAGCAATGTCCAGACCCAATGAACCGGTCGATACAACCTCAATATCCTTAATTACTTCACCCGCGCCCAAGCGCATGATAGAACCCTTGCCGAACTGCTTTTCAATCTGGCTCAACGCGGCTGCGAGTGCCTTGCTTTTGTTATCATCCATTACGGTTTCCCTTCAAAAATTGGTAACGGATTATTGCATATCAATCCGCATTTGCATAGAACGTTCGTTCTTTTGTTATTTTGGCGCTTTTGGGGAATGAGAATTTAGCAGATCAAGCACACCCTGCAACGCGATATGTGTAGCCTTCACCCGTACAGCATCCCGATCACCGGTAATATGGTGGCAGACTGTATTAACTTTGCCTTTGCAAACCCAGGCGAACCAAACCGTTCCAACGGGTTTCTCCGGTGTTCCACCTGTGGGTCCTGCGATCCCCGTGACCGCCAGCGTTATTTGCGCTCGGCTATATTGCAGTGCTCCGTCAGCCATTTCGTGTGCGGTCGCTTTGCTCACCGCGCCGTGATTTTTCATCGTATGTGGCGCAACGCCCAACATCTCTTCTTTTGAGGTATTGGAGTAAGTCACAAAACCGCGATCAAACCACTCAGAACTACCAGGGACCTTAGTGATGGTATGAGCGATACCCCCGCCCGTACACGATTCAGCCGTTGCTAACATCATGCCACGTGATTTAAGTGCTTTACCTACCTGTTTTGCCAATCGTGTAGTCATAATATATTTCTCATAGATTTTACTTTAAACCTTACTTATAAACCTTTCGCCAAATCGTTTTGAATATCCACTAATGCTTCCAAACCAACCCCGATTCGTATCAGGCCGTCACCGATGCCTGCGGCTGCGCGCGCCTCCGGTGTAATACGTGCGTGCGTGGTCGTCGCCGGGTGCGTGATCGTTGTCTTGGTGTCACCCAGATTCGCCGTAATGGAAAGCATCCTGGTGTTATCAATCACGCGCCAGGCTGCTGATTTGCCACCCTTCACTTCAAACGATACGATGCCACCACCGGTTTTTTGTTGTTTTAACGCCAGCGCATGTTGCGGATGTGATGGCAGCCCGGGATAAAATACCCTTGCCACGCTGGGCTGCTGCTCCAGCCACTGTGCAAGCTGTAATGCATTCGCGCTGTGTGCCTCCATACGCAATTTAAGTGTCTCAATCCCTTTTGCAAACACCCAGGCATTGAACGCGCTCATCGTCGGGCCCGTGGTGCGCAGGAAACCATACACCGGTTCCATTAATTTTTTACTGCCCAGCACAGCTCCTCCCAACACGCGTCCCTGTCCATCGAGATATTTGGTAGCGGAATGAATCACGATGTCGGTTCCAAAATCCAAAGGACGCTGAAGAATAGGAGTGCAAAAGCAATTGTCCACCGCCAACAGTGCGCCGCAACTTTTTGCAAGCGCGGCAATCGCTGCTAAGTCGGAGATTTCGGTCAGTGGATTAGACGGCGTTTCCAGAAAAAATAATTTGGTGTTCGGTCGCACCGCTGCCTGCCATTGAGCAACATCAGTCGCCGAAACAAAAGTCGTTTCCACTCCAAACTTTTTCATCACATTGTTAAACAAATTCACGGTCGAACCAAAAATACTTTGAGAGGCGACCACGTGATCTCCGGCTTTAAGCAAAGCCATGCAAGTAGATAAAATTGCCGCCATTCCGGAAGACGTCGCCACACACTGCTCGGCCCCTTCCAATGCGGCCAGACGCGTTTCAAACAAGCTGACGGTTGGGTTAGTAAAGCGCGAATAGATATTGCCCGGCTCTTCGCCTATAAAGCGCTTGGCCGCCTGCTCGGCGTTGTCGAACACAAAGCTGGAAGTAAGATACATTGCTTCGCTGTGCTCATGAAACTGGCTGCGTTCTATACCTGCACGCAGCGCCAGAGTTTCAGGTTGATATGTTTCAGTCATGTTATTCGTCCTTGCGAGCTGTCCATGCCGACAGCACCGCCATTAAAAAACCCGGAAAGCTTGCGCCAAACCGGGTTTCCCTCGCTTTAGCCGAATTTATCAAGCGCCCGCAAGCTGTTCCTCAAATCGGCGCAACTAAAAAATACCATCACCGCCGCGATACGTCAACTGACAACTTTATTACATCGACGTCGCACTCATCGCCAAGTCCAATTCCATCTGTTCATCGTCAGGTTCTATATTGGCGAAGCCTCCGCCTCGAGAAGCATCGACACGGTCAAGATATTCGACAGTAATATCCCCTGTGATGTACTCACCGTCAAAACATGAACAATCAAAACGAGTGATCGACGGATTTGATTTATTCACCGCCGCTTTCAAGTCTGCGAGGTCTTGATAAATAATTCGGTCTGCACTGATCTCACGACAAATCTCTTCATCAGTTCGCCCGGTTGCGATTAATTCACGACCGGAAGGCATATCGATACCATAGACGTTGGGAAACTTTACCGGTGGTGCGGCAGAAGCAAAATACACTTTGCGCGCCCCGGCGTCGCGCGCCATCTGGACGATTTCGCGGCTAGTGGTTCCGCGCACAATGGAGTCATCTACCAAAAGCACATTTTTGCCTTTGAATTCGACACTGATGGCATTGAGTTTTTGGCGCACGGATTTTTTTCGCATGGCTTGTCCGGGCATAATAAAAGTCCGTCCGATATAGCGATTTTTTACAAAGCCTTCACGGAATGGGATACCTAAACGATTAGCCAACTGGAGCGCACTCGGCCGACTGGAATCAGGAATGGGAATGACCACGTCGATATCGTGCCCTTTCCATTCGCGCGCGATCTTATCTGCCAAGTACTCCCCCATATTCAGGCGTGTCTCATACACCGAAATACCGTCTATCACAGAGTCCGGGCGAGCAAGATAGACGAATTCAAAGATACACGGATTAAGTGCCGGGTTAGCCGCACATTGTTGGCTATGAAAATTACCGTTGAAATCGATAAATACCGCTTCACCAGGCGCAATGTCTCGCATGAATTTAAAGCCCAGCGTATCCAGCGCCACACTTTCTGATGCCACCAGATATTCATTACCGTTGGCAGTTTGATTTATACCGACCACCAGCGGACGAATTCCATAGGGATCACGAAAGGCCAGCAATCCGTATCCTGCAATCATTGAAACTACAGCATAAGCGCCACGACAGCGGCGATGAACGCCGGACACGGCGGCAAAGATCGCCTTCAAATCGAGTCTGAATTGTGTGCATTCGATTTGCAGTTCATGAGCCAGCACATTGAGCAACACTTCAGAATCCGAATTGGTATTGACGTGACGCAGATCGTCCAGGAACAATTCTTTTTGCAATTGTGTCGTATTAGTGAGATTGCCGTTATGACCCAGCACAATGCCGAAAGGTGAATTTACATAAAACGGTTGAGCTTCGTTATGATCGACCGCTGAGCCTGCCGTTGGATACCGCACGTGAGCGATACCGGCATTTCCGCTGAGCGCGCGCATGTTGCGTGTTCGAAATACATCATGCGCAAGTCCATTACCTTTATGGAGATGGAAAGCATTTGCCTCGATCGTTGCAATACCCGCAGCATCTTGTCCGCGATGTTGCAATACTTGCAACCCATCATAAAGGAGTTGATTAACGGGGGTTTGCGCAACGACGCCTAATATGCCACACATAATATATCCCGATTGACTCTAAAAGTAATAATCAGTAAGACACTTTTTTTGCCAAATTTTCCGGCAAAAAATCTTTGCTAAATAACGCGACACTTTGCAACGGTTTACTTGACCAAGCTTCACGCCAGAATGTTTTTTTGGGCAAATTAGTAAAACCAGCAAGCAACACAAAAAGCATGACCAACAAAAACCCGCGCAACAGCCCGAACAAACTGCCCATGAAACCATCCATCAATCCCATACCGGCAAATTTGACCAGCTTTGACAATAGCCAGGCCACGATACCGCTCACGATCAGGGTGACCATGAATAAACCAGCATATGCCACTGCTGTTCTAGTCGCGCTGGCTGTCACCACATCAGGTACATATTCTGTCACTTCGCCCACAAATAATCTTGCCACAAAATAAGCTGCAATCCACCCGAGCAACGATATCAGTTCATAAACAAAACCGCGCCACCATCCCAGCCCGACAGATATCACCATGATTGCCAGAAACACATAATCCAAAGCAGTCATCGAGGCATTGACACTTGCTGATCATAAACTGTATTCAATTCTTGCAGCATCAATTAGCCATTCAGGTTGACCACATTAGGGTGCAAGCCCTGCGCCTCTAACTTGTGGCGAATCTTGTCTGCAGCTTCGTGTGTAGAAAAACTGCCCACTCGCACACGAACGTTGTGCCCGATTTTTTCGGTGTACACATGCAGCCCTTCCGAGGCCAATTTATCGTGCAATTTCTTTGCAGTGTCCAAATTTGAAAACGCACCAACTTGCACAACAAAACCCGAATGTGGAACGGTATTATGACTGACGACAGGCTTGGGTTCGACCTTGTGTTCATGTTGTATGGGTTTTGCAACATCGGCTTTGGGTTGTTCGACCTTTACTTCTTGAGCATGTTGGGCTACTGCGGCAGCTACAACAGGTACGGCGACGATTGCGGCGGCAGCCACCACTGGCAATGCTGCCGAGGCCGCAACAGGTGCAGAAACGGGGGCAGGTGCTGAGGCCGGCATCACTGCGGATATTACGCTGACCGCAGGTATCGCTACTCCAGCTGGCAACTCGCCTGTTTTATCCTTATCCGGGATACGCAACTCAATATCGTTCACCTTCGTTGCCGGAGGCTCTCCATCAAACACAATCGGTAGAACAATTACCACCGCCGTAGTCAGCGCTACAGCCCCAATCAAGCGGCGACGCGCCTGTCGTTTTAGAATGGACTCTTCGTCCGACGTTATTTGTTTTGCCATTGTTTGTCTTGATGAAACTGTCTTGCAAAAATCAAGCGCTGCGCAGTCCTCGCGCGCGCATCACTTCTGCTACTGTATAGAATGATCCGAAGGCGACAATTCTATCATTTTCGCCAGCTTGATTATAGGCATGATGTAATGCCTCGGTAGCTGAGGGAAAACATACCACCTTCCCTATGTTTGCGCTTTCCAACACAAGCCCCAGTTCATCTGCCGACGCTCCGCGCGGCGCGTCAATCCCCGCGACGAACCACGTATCCACTTGAGATTTAAGCGCCTCCACCACCCCCGCCATATCTTTATCTTTCAGCATGGCACAAACCGCATAGGTTTTAGGACTGGGTGGCAAAGCAGCCAAAGCCTTTGCCAGAGAACGCGCCGCATGCGGGTTATGCGCCACATCGAGAATTAACGCCGGTTTGCCCGGAATCATCTGGAAGCGTGCAGACAAGGTCACTTCCACCAGGCCCCTCCGCACAGCTTCCATACTCACCGGAATTTTCCCTTTTAAGACATCCAATGCTGCCAGAGCAGAACTGGCATTACTTAATTGGTAGTACCCGCGCAACGCCGGGAAAGGCAAAGCACTGCGATTGCCCACCTTGCTAAAATAATTCCACTGATCCGGCATTGGGGCCTTTTCAGAATGAATATGCTCCCCTTCGCCTTGCTTATGTCCATTCCCCCCATGCGGAAGGGGTTTTACCACGGAGATAACATGAACTCCACTACCACGCCCCTTACTCCCAGTCTCTTCACTTTGCGCTGGTGAAGGAAGCTTAAATCCAAACTCACTACCAATACACCACAATTCCGCACCGACCTTTTCTGCCTGAGTACGTATTGCCTGCGGCACATCAGCATCACCAAACACCGCCACTTTACCCGCCCGAAAAATACCCGCCTTCTCAAATGCTATTTTCTCGCGGGTGTTGCCCAGATAGTCCGTGTGATCGATATCGATACTCGTTACTACCGCACAATCCGCGTCAAAGATGTTTACAGCGTCCAATCTGCCGCCCAACCCCACTTCAAGAATAGCAACATCGACCTTTTGGTCAATGAACATTTGCATGGCGGCAAGCGTGCCGAATTCGAAATAGGTCAACGGGATTTCACCCCGTACATTTTCAATCTTTTTAAATGCAGCGCACAACTCAGCATCATTCGCCGGTTGTTTGCTAACCCGCACCCGTTCGTTATAGTCCAACAAATGCGGTGAAGTGTAGCAACCGACACGGTATCCGGCAGCATGCAATATTGATTCCAAAATCGCGCACACTGAACCTTTACCGTTTGTTCCGCCAACGATAATGATCGGAAAATAGGGCTGAAGATTGAGTTTCTGATTTACTGCAGCGACTCGCTCAAGTCCTAGCGCGATTGTTTTGGGGTTCAGAGACTCAAGGTAGGTTAACCATTCGACTAAGGTTGTTGGCATATATGTATATTTAAAAATCGTTAATCTGTCTTCGGTAGTTACAAATGAACTATTGGTAGGAAACTCACTATATAGTCAGTTCATGTTTTGAGATTTAATAAATTGTGCTGGCTGTCTCAAAGTAACACCTATGTTGCGCAACACGAACTCATTATCTAAAGCGGTAATTGGAGAAAATGAACCCCTCGCGCACTACTTTGTAGAAAATATCTTGCCGTACCGAGATTTTATGGTTTAGTTTATCCAATATCTAAAGAAAGACTAGCAACTCGATTTCGCCCCTTCCTCTTAGCAATATATACGCCCTCATCTGCAGCTTTGATCAAATCCTCCGGGCTATTCATATCATCGTTTCGCGAAGAAACTCCAACACTTATACTTCCTAACCAATGGCCTGTTCCAGCAGGAACACGTAATGAAGCGACAGCTTGGCGCATCTGCTCAGCAGCTTGCATTGCACCCTGCAAATTAGTATGAGGACAAATAATCAAAAACTCATCGCCACCTAATCGACAAACAGTATCATCAGTGCGAACCGAATAGCTCAAATGGCGTGACAATTGTTTTAAAACCTCATCGCCAGCATCATGACCAAAACTATCATTGATCTGCTTGAAACCATCCGCATCAACCATCATGCATGACAAGGGTGCGGCAGTAGTTAAAGATTGAGTCCATTCTTTTGCAAGTCTTGCCATGGCATGACGGCGGTTTGGCAAGCCTGTCAGGATGTCTGTAAGCGCCATTTCTTCCAGAAGATGATTTGCCTCGGACAAGGCACTTGTTCGCTCTAATACCTTTTTTTCCAACGATTGATTGATTTCAATTAATTCTCGATTTTGGTCTGATACTTTTTGAAATAGGCTATCTATGGCTCTTAACAAGGGTTGAGTTACATTTTGGCTAATTCCATATTCAAGCAAATACACATCTGCTGAGTTTTTGCCGACTTCAATTGCTGCAACCTGCCTAGCCATCGATTGATCAACACCCAGAATATGAAAAGCAAGCCAATGAACCAGATATTTCATCATCGGTTTGGCAGCATTTAAATTTCGCAGCACAACTCCGGCTTGCATTTTTTGAACTTCCTGCAGGAACTCCAAATGAAGTTTCATATGATGCTCAATAAAGCGAGAATCCAGTCCTTGGATTGCCATCATTTTCTCTTCTTCTAAAAAGTGATATTGAGTATAAGCAACTAACTCACCTAACACAGTTTCAATATCAAAAATGGAGGCATTGTTTTGTTGATATATCAATTCA
>CAIWKC010000119.1 GCA_903913145.1 uncultured Gallionellaceae bacterium
AATTAACCAACTTAAATGAATGCGACTTTGCGTATACTTTTAAATCCCCAATCGCCCGACAATTCGGCCTCCCACACCAGCGCACATGTGGGAGGCCGAATTGTCGGGCGATTGAATTCTAAGGACACCTTTACACTAACAAACAATAGGTTGTAGCGCTACCAACTCTATTTACGTACAGAGCCTAAAAAAATGATGATAATTTGGCTGCATTTGAAACCAAAGAGTAGCCTTGGATGTCAGTCAACTCGATCAAAACGATTCTGAAATTTATAAAATGTTTGATCCACTAATATTTCAACTTCCAGATCAATGATAATAAATAGCTTTAGCTTAATCACGCAATCTGTTGCTTTTTAAGTATATTTATTTAGCTTTAACGGAATCGCCTAACTCATTGTCCCGTAAAGAAAAAAACCAAATTTCGACTTGACCACGGGTATTTTTTTCAATATAGTGGTAGTTAGTGGAAAAAAGTGGGAATTTGTGGGGACTTTTGAATTGGGGCTTAGTAGATGTTTCAGGGAGCAGCGCAACTAAATTTAGACAGCAAGGGACGGTTGGCGATACCTGCCAAGCATCGTGACGCCCTAATAATTCAGTGCGAGGGCAAACTGGTCATGACTGCTGACCATCAGGATGCATGTCTGCTCATTTACCCTGATTCCGAATGGCAGCCCATTAGTGAGCAGTTGCGCAAGATGCCTTCTTTGAACAGCCGTGTTCGTCAATTGCAACGTCGCTTGCTGGGCTATGCCGAGTCTGTGGAAATGGATGCGGCTGGACGCTTGCTGATTTCTCAGGCTCTGCGCGCCTATGCCAAGCTGGACAAACAAGTCGTATTGGTCGGTCAGGGAAACAAATTCGAACTGTGGGACGAAGCGCGTTGGGGGCAACTGAGCGAAGAGTCGATCAGCTTCAGCGAAGGAGAGATGCCTTCCGGTATGGAGGGTTTTACGCTTTGAGCCGGGAATTGGCTCACGCAACCGTTTTGTTGAATGAAGCAGTTGAAGCGTTGCAGATTAAACCGAACGGGATTTATGTGGACGGAACCTTCGGGCGAGGTGGACATAGCCGCCTGATTCTGGAAAAGCTGGGTAAGGAAGGCCGCTTGATCGGATTGGATAAAGACCCGGCGGCAATCAAGGCGGCACAGGCAATCGAAGACGTCCGATTTCAAATTGTGCACAGCGGGTTTGAACATTTGCAACAGATCTTGGGTGAGTTGGGTGTAGGGAAGGTAGAGGGTGTGTTGCTGGACTTGGGCGTATCGTCGCCGCAATTGGACGATGAACAACGCGGGTTCAGTTTTCGTTTCGATGCTCCGCTAGATATGCGCATGGATACGAGTAGAGGGGAAACTGCCGCGCAATGGTTGGCGACAGTTGATGAAGGATATTTAGCGGAGGTAATTAGTGACTACGGCGAAGAACGGTTTGCTAGGAAGATTGCAAGAGCGCTTGTTGCTTCGCGCAAAGAAAATTCCATCAATACAACACGGCAACTTAGCGAAATCGTCGCGCATACCGTGCGTACTCGCGAGCCTGGGAAAAACCCCGCGACGCGCACCTTTCAAGCTATACGGATTTATATCAACCGCGAGCTCGAAGAACTCGAGAGCGTGTTACCGCAGTGTATGGACAGCTTGAAAATCGGCGGAAGAATGGCGGTGATCAGTTTCCATTCATTGGAAGATAGAATGGTTAAACACTTTATGCGTGATATGGCACAGAGTGACAAACTGCCGCGCAATTTGCCCATTCGTGCTGCGGACATTCCGAAAGCCAAGTTGAGACAGATTGGTAAAGCAATCCATGCGTCTGCAGAAGAGTTGGAAATAAACCCCCGTGCACGCAGTGCTGTGCTGCGTGTAGCAGAATATACCGGAGGCTTGAGTGATCAGGCTTAATCTAATTCTGTTGTGTTTAGCCATCCTGTGCGCTTTAAGTGTCGTGACTTCACAGCACAAAGCGCGCAAATATTTTGTAGAACTGCAAAGTGAAAAAGATAAGGCCCAACAGATGGAAGTTGAGTGGGGGCAATTGCAATTGGAGCAAAGTACATTGGCGTTGCCAGGGCGCGTGGAAAAAATTGCAAGCCGGCAACTGCAAATGCAAATGCCGCAGGGAAAGCAAATTCAGTTTGTGCGTATAGAAGATGATAAATCCAGGGTGACTCCATAATGCGTAACGCCAGTAATTTGCAAACGACAGGGCAACAGGCGTTGCCACAATGGCGTTCGCGGGTACTGTTCGTTTTGCTGCTTGTCGGCTTGGGCGGATTGCTGGCGCGCGGAATATATTTGCAGGGAATTCACAATGACTTCCTGCAGCAAAAAGGAGATGCACGTTACGGCAGAGTGATCGATATTAACGCGCACAGAGGCATGATCAGTGACCGATTTGGAGAGCCTCTCGCAATCAGCACGCCGGTGGAATCAATTTGGGTCAGCCCACAAGACGTAGAGGCAACGCCGCAACAAATAAGGCAGTTGGCGTCTATTCTCGGAATGAATTTGGAAGAGTTAAAAACTCGGATGACCGACTCATCACATGATTTTATTTACCTTAAACGACAATTACCACCGGATCAGGCAGAAAAAGTCGTCAAATTGGGAATCGCGGGAGTATCACTAAAACGCGAGTATCGGCGATACTACCCCGGCGGAGAGGTAACTTCTCATTTGCTTGGATTCACAGATGTGGATGACAACGGGCAAGAAGGAGTTGAACTGTCGTTGCAGGCTCAACTGGGTGGTAAAGCAGGAAGTCATCGAGTCATTAAAGATCGAAGAGGACAGATTGTTGAGGATGTGGCCAGTTTGCATGCTCCAAAGGAGGGGGGCAATGTCTTACTTAGCCTGGATAGCAAAATTCAATTTTTGGCTTTTCGTGAAATTAAACAGGCAGTCGAACTACACAAAGCTAAAGCCGGTTCAATTGTCGTCCTGGATGCGCACAGCGGGGAAGTGTTGGCCATGGCAAACTGGCCAAGCTATAACCCGAATAATCGGGATAAGCCCAACGCAATCCTATTGCGCAATCATGTATTGACCGATTTGTTTGAGCCGGGCTCAACCATGAAGCCGTTTACCGTGGCGGCAGCATTGGAACTCGGGAAAATAAGACCCGATACCGTGATTAATACAGAACACGGAGTGTATACGGTAGGCGGGCGCAAAATACATGATACCCATCCCGAAGCAACGCTGACTGTGGCGCAGGTGATACAAAAATCAAGCAACGTCGGCGCATCAAAAATAGCATTGTCCATGAAGCCGGAGCAGCTTTGGCACAGCTTGAACGAAAGCGGATTCGGCATGTCTACAGGCTGTGAGTTTCCGGGGGAAACAGCAGGCCGTTTGAGGGACTACAATAAATGGAAGCCAATTGAGCAAGCCACAATGTCATACGGCAATGGAATATCGGTCAATCTGCTGCAATTGGCACGTGCTTATACTATTTTTGCCAACGATGGAGAATTAAGGCCGGTTACGCTAATCAAACAAGAAATATTAACAGTTGGATCCCGCGTTTATTCCGCAGCAACAGCAAGGGCAGTGCGAGACATGCTGGAATTGGTAGTCAAACCGGGTGGAACTGCGCCTCTGGCGCAAATAGTCGGGTATCGGGTGGCTGGAAAAACAGGAACAGCACATAAGCTTGAAGGCGGCCATTATGTGGATCGTTATGTGGCCTCATTTGTAGGAATGGCACCGGCTTCAAACCCGCGGCTGATTGTAGCAGTGATGATTAATGAACCCAGCGGTGAGCAATATTATGGGGGGCAGGTTGCCGCTCCTGCCTTCAGCAATGTGATGGGTGCGGCATTACGCCTGTTGAACGTTCCAAATGATGCTCCGCTAAATAATGTAATGCAGCCGTCTCCTGCAGATTTCATCCGGGAGGAAGTGTGAACCCATTCTATCCTGACATGCTGGCATCTTTGGGAATCAAGATAACGCGTCTGGTATCTGACAGTCGCCGGATTAAACCGGGAGACACTTTCGTGGCTTATCCGGGAGCTTCTGCTGATGGACGCAAATTCATTGGACAGGCTATTGCCGACGGTGCGAACGCGGTAATTTGGGAAGCGAAGAATTATGAATGGAATGAATCATGGCAGGTTCCCAATCTGGCTATCGAAGATTTGCGTATGCAATCTGGACAATTGGCTGATCACGTTTACGAATCGCCTTCGCAAAAAATGTGGATGGTGGGTGTAACGGGTACCAATGGTAAAACAACGTGTAGTCATTGGATTGCGCGATCTATGAACGAGTTGGGACGCAAAAGTGCAGTGCTGGGAACGCTTGGAAACGGCATGCCGGGAGCGCTGCGGCCGACAGCCAACACCACACCTGAAGCAATCAATGTTCATGGCTTGTTGGCAGAGTATGTTGAACAAGGCGTGAAATCAGTCTCAATGGAAGTGTCCTCACACGCTTTGGATCAGGGGCGCGTTAATGCAGTGCACTTTGATGTGGCTTTGCTGACTAATTTGAGCCGGGATCATCTGGATTACCACGGTGATATGCAAACCTATGCTTCGGCCAAGCGCAAATTATTTAATTGGCCATTTCTCAAACACGCTGTACTCAATTTGGACGATGCCTTTGGTGCGGAACTGGCAGAAGCCTTGCGCGATAAAAGTGTCGAAGTAACAGGATACGGACTTAATGAGGAGTCTTTGCAGTTGGCTGAGAGATTGGGGATAAGAATGGTATTTGGAGGGCATCTGGATATGAATGCTCAAGCCATGAATTTACACATCAATTCCAGTTGGGGAAGTGCTGAATTACATAGTCGCCTTATCGGAAGATTTAATGCTTCAAACTTGCTGGGAGTATTGGCAGTTCTATTGGTTAGCGGAATAGAATTATCCGCTGCCGTGAAGGAACTTGAACAACAGAAAGCGGTTGCCGGCAGGATGCAAACTTTGGGAGGTAAAGACAAGCCGACAGTGGTGGTCGATTACGCCCACACACCGGATGCCCTGGAAAAAGTATTGCAGGCTTTGATAGAAGTGACCAAACCAGTGGGTGGAAATGTAATTTGCGTTTTTGGTTGCGGAGGAGATCGTGATCGCGGCAAGCGGCCCATGATGGGAACGATAGCCACAAAACTGGCAGATGAATCCATTATTACAACTGATAACCCTCGCTCTGAAAGTCCCAAGGCAATCATAGATGCGATTCTGTTTGGGGTAGCAGGGCGATATCAGGTCATTGAAGACCGCGCTCATGCAATTACGCGCGCGATCAGTATGGCCAGTGCGGTAGATACAGTATTAATTGCCGGAAAAGGACACGAGGACTATCAAGAAATCAACGGAGTAAAGCAACCGTTCAGCGATAGTGAAGTGGTGCGCCGAGCTTTGTGCGTTTGGACTCCGGTAACCAATCACCCGGAGTGGGTTACAACATGATGCGCCTCTCGCAAGCGGCAAAAATATTGGGTGGCACAGTCATCGGGCCAGATGTGCTGTTCACTGCGGTGTCCACAGACAGTCGTTCGATTGCATCGGGAAATCTTTTTATAGCGCTACAAGGTGAACGTTTTGATGGTAGCGAATATGTCGATGCAGCTGAAGAAAATGGTGCGGTTGCTGCACTGGTGAATAGCGTGAGTTATCACCGCAATAAAGCATCTCATGGCGAATCAGTTCGGTGTCCGCTACTGCTGGTTGAAGATACACGATTGTCACTGGGCCAACTGGCAGCACATTGGCGCAAGCAATTTAATCTTCAGGTTGTAGGTATAACAGGTAGCAATGGCAAGACCACGGTAAAAGACATGCTGGGTTGCATATTGCGCGAGCATACCGGAGATCAGGAAGCCGTGCTGGTGACGAAAGGAAATTTAAACAATGATATCGGTATGCCGCTGACATTATTGCAGTTACGAGAGGTACATCGCTTTGCTGTGATAGAAATGGGCATGAACCACCTTGGAGAAATTGATTATCTGACACGAATTGCCAATCCGGATGTGGCACTGGTTAACAACGCGGCCAGCGCGCATCTTGCAGGGTTGGGTACGGTGGAAGCGGTAGCACGAGCCAAAGGGGAAATATTCGCAGGCCTGTCTCAGCAAGGCGAGGCAGTCATCAACGCAGACGATGATTTTGCCCCGCTGTGGCGCGAGTTTGCAGGCTTACATCGTATCGTTGACTTTGGACTGGAAGCGCGGGCGGCTGTTCAGGCGACATGGCGGGCAAATAATTTTAATTCGCTGGTGGAAGTGACAACGACTAAAGGCAATTTCTCGGTCGAACTGCAAGTGCCCGGTGTGCACAACGTGCGCAATTCACTTGCGGCCACTGCCGCCGCAATTTCTTTGGACATTCCTTTGGCGACAATTGCAGCAGGTTTAAAAAACTTTGGCGGAGTTAACGGTCGCTTGCAACGTAAGGCCGCGTTAAACGGTTCGCTTTTGATTGATGACACCTATAACGCGAACCCCGCTTCACTCTTGGCGGCAATGAAAGTGTTGATGCAAGTGCAAGGCAAAAAAAAGATATTGGTATTGGGTGACATGGGTGAGCTGGGCGCGGACGCGCCGCATTTTCATGCAGAAATAGGCGCGGAAGCACGCAGTTTGGGCATTCAAAAATTATTCGCGCTGGGCGATTTGACAAGCTACGCAGTGGAAGAGTTTGGCTCGGGAGCCACACATTTTAAGCGCATCGAAGATCTACTGGCTAGTTTGGAGAAGCATCTTGATGCGGAAAGCACAGTGCTCGTCAAAGGGTCGCGATTCATGAAGATGGAGCGGGTGGTGCAGCATTGCACTACGCTGCAATAAGGGGAAAAAATGTTATTGGCCTTGGCCCAGTGGTTATCACAAGACGTTAGAACATTCAGCGTGTTCAACTATATAACATTACGCGCAATGCTTGCCGCAATGACGGCATTATTCATATCGTTCATGGTTGGGCCGACGATGATACGAAAGCTGGCACAAATGAAAATTGGTCAGGCCGTACGTAGCGATGGTCCCCAAACTCACTTGGTCAAGGCCGGCACGCCCACCATGGGTGGCGCATTGATACTTACCTCAGTCGCAATTACCACTTTATTGTGGGGAGATCTGACCAACTCGTACATATGGGTGGTATTGCTTACAACACTGGGCATCGGGGCAATCGGTTGGGTAGATGACTATCGCAAGGTGGTGAATCGAAATTCAGACGGACTATCTGCCAAAGCAAAAATGTTTTGGCAATCCCTGATTGCTTTGGCGGTCGGCATTTATCTCTGGAATCACGCAATTCTGCCGGCAAATACAGAATTAATCGTGCCATTTTTCAAGCATGCCGTTTTACAGCTGGGCGCAATAACTTTCATCGTGCTGGTGTATCTGGTGATTGTTGGCAGCAGTAATGCAGTGAATCTGACTGACGGCTTGGATGGGCTGGCAATCATGCCCACAGTGATGGTCGCAAGCGCATTGGCAATATTTTCGTACGTGGCAGGGCATGCTGTGTTTGCAAAATATCTCGGGGTTCCTCATATTCCCGGCGCGGGTGAGCTGGCAGTGTTCTGTGCAGCGATAGCGGGTGCCGGGCTGGCATTTTTGTGGTTCAACGCTTATCCAGCAGAAGTGTTCATGGGCGATGTTGGGGCCTTGGCGCTGGGGGCTGCTTTGGGAACGGTCGCCGTCATTGTGCGCCAGGAAATTGTACTGTTCATCATGGGGGGGGTATTTGTAGTGGAAGCGGTGTCGGTCATGCTGCAGGTATCGTACTTCAAGTACACCAAGAAGCGTTATGGACAAGGCAAGCGTATTTTTCTGATGGCACCGCTCCATCACCATTTTGAGCAAAAAGGCTGGAAGGAAACGCAAGTTGTCGTGCGTTTTTGGATCATCACAATGTTGTTAGTGTTAATGGGGCTTGCAACGCTTAAGTTGAGATGAAACGGAGTGACCTATGAATGAACTGCGTGGGAAATCAATATTGGTTCTTGGTCTAGGTGAGACCGGGTTGTCGCTCGTGCGCTGGATGTTAGTGCATGGAGCTCAGGTGCGGGTAGCAGATAGTCGTGATGCTCCTCCGGCGCTAGCTAGTTTACAAGCCAGTCACCCGCAAGTTGAGGTGCGTTGCGGAATATTCCGTAGCGAACTGCTTGAGGGAATCAGCCTAATTGCGATCAGCCCGGGCATACCATTGGCAGATCCGTTTGTACAAAAGGCGATTGCACACGGCATTCCGGTGGTTGGCGATATCGAATTATTTGCGCAGTCGCTGCCCAGGGATAACCCGCCAAAAGTAATTGCCATCACCGGAGCGAATGGCAAGACAACGGTGACCAGCATGGTCGGGGCGATGTGCCGCGCAGCCGGATTGGATGTCGAAGTGGCCGGCAATATATCTCCCGCAGTGTTGGATGTTCTGATAAAGCGCAGAGGAAGCCAACCCGATGTATGGGTGTTGGAATTGTCCAGTTTTCAGTTGGAAACCACTTATAGCCTGAATGCACATGCCGCAACAGTGCTTAATATAAGCGAAGACCATCTGGATCGTTACACCGACATGGCCGGATATATAGCGGCTAAGGCGCGGATATTCAGATGTGATGGACGCAGCAGCGTGCAAGTGCTGAATCGCGATGATCCGGTAAGTATGGCGATGGGATTGCGTGAAAGGGTGATACAGAGCTTTGGTTTGGAAACACCTCCTTTGGGTGGCCACGACATGGGCATTGAACGCGAAGCAGGTGAAATTTGGCTGGTAGAAGGCACGCGACGCCTGATGAATACGGTTGAATTACAGGTGGCAGGGTTGCATAACGTCGCCAACGCACTTGCCGCAATTTCGTTGTGCCGGGCTGTGGGGCTGCCCATGCCGCCGTTGCTAAATGCGCTCAGAACTTTCAAAGGATTGCCGCACAGGGTTGAAAAAATCGCTGAGATCAACGGTGTAACCTACTACGATGACTCCAAAGGAACCAACGTCGGCGCGACAGTGGCTGCACTTAATGGCTTGGGTCAAACCGCGGTAGTCATCCTTGGCGGTGATGGTAAAGGACAGGATTTCGCGCCATTGCAACAGGTGGTGACAGCGCATGTGCGCGTGGCAGTACTGATCGGGCGAGATGCAGAAAAAATTGCCGATGCACTGAAAGAAACAGGCGTGCCATTGCTGTTTGCGACGGATATGAATGATGCGGTGCGAATTTGCGCGGCAGAGGCAAGAAATGGTGACGCAGTGCTAATGTCGCCGGCATGCGCCAGCTTTGATATGTTTAAAAATTATGTACAACGCGCTGAAGTCTTTATTGCAGCAGTGCGTCTGCTTGAGGACAAATTAGCAAAATGAATGCAAATTTAAGTCACCCGCGCCGAGTCATGGCCGACTACGACACTGTATTGGCGTGGATCATTGCGGGACTTTTATCCATAGGCTTGGTGATGGTTTATTCTGCCTCCATCGCGACAGCTGAAGCGGGAAAGTTCACCGGATACCAGCCTACTTATTATTTGGTGCGTCACGCAATATTTGTACTGGTGGGATTGTCAATTGGACTATTTGTTTTTCAGGTGCCAACTCAAACATGGCAAAGGCTTGCACCCTACTTGTTTTTATTCGGGGTTGTTTTATTAATGTTGGTGTTAATACCGGGTGTGGGTCGCTCAGTGAATGGGAGTCGACGTTGGCTTTCACTCTTCATCATTAACTTGCAACCATCCGAATTGATGAAATTATTTGCCGTGTTATATGCCGCAGATTACGCGGTTCGCAAGGGCGCGGTTAAAGACCATTTGCTTAAACCATTTCTGCCGATATTTGGAGTAATGGCAATGGTGGGTGCGCTGTTGTTACTGGAACCGGACATGGGTGCTTTCGTGGTGATTTGCGCGATTGCAATGTGCACGCTTTGGCTGGGCGGATTCAATTTGAAAATATTTGGCGGACTGGTTGTGCTTTTACCGCTGGCATTCGCGGCACTGATACTGTCTTCAGAATACCGCATGCAGCGCGTCATCGGCTTTATGGATCCTTGGTCTGATCCGTTCGGAAAGGGATATCAACTGAGTCACGCACTGATCGCATTTGGGCGCGGAGAATGGCTGGGCGTGGGGCTGGGTGGCAGTGTAGAAAAGCTGTTTTATTTACCGGAAGCACACACCGACTTTTTGCTGGCGGTAATTGCAGAAGAATTGGGTTTGTTTGGAGTGTGTGCTGTCATATTGCTGTTTGGTTGGCTCATCGTGCGTGCATTTGCCATCGGGCGCCAGGCAGCAATGTCGGATAGGCTATATGCCGCGCTGGTGGCACAAGGTGTTGCAGTATGGCTGGGTGTTCAGGCAATGATCAATATCGGTGTGAACATGGGTGTATTACCCACGAAAGGATTGACACTTCCGTTCCTGAGTTTTGGCGGTAGCGGTGTGGTAGTGAACTGCGCCGCCATAGCCATACTGCTGCGCATTGATTTTGAGAACAGAAGAGTTGCGCGGGGTTTGCCGATATGAACATGAACCCGAAAAACAAATTAGCCACAGAGAACACGGAGAAAACCAGCGCACCTCTCAGTGATCTCTGCGGCAAGGATTTTGGTTTTTAAAATGAATCGAACCATACTCATCATGGCGGGCGGCACGGGTGGACATATATATCCGGGGTTGGCCGTGGCTGATGCATTGCATGAACAAGGCTGGAAGGTCGTGTGGCTTGGCGCACCAAATAGTATGGAAGCGGATCTGGTACCCAAGCATGGTTACCCGGTTGCGTGGGTAAACTTTACGGGCGTGCGAGGCAAGGGAATATTAAGGTTGATAACGTTGCCATTTACGTTGTTGCGGGCGCTGGGACAAAGCGCGGATGCAATCTTTCGCTACCGCCCCGACGTGGTGCTGGGTATGGGTGGATACATCACCATGCCCGGCGGTTTGATGGCGGCTCTCTTGCGAAGACCATTGGTTATACACGAACAGAATTCGATAGCAGGAATGAGCAACAAGATACTTGCAATAATCGCGACGCGCGTGTTGAGCGGATTCCCAGGTGTGCTGAAGAACACCCTATGGTGTGGCAACCCGGTGCGAGCAGACATCGCGTCATTAGCAGAACCACAGGTGCGTTACGGTGCACGCAGTGGCAAATTGAATGTACTGGTGGTAGGTGGGAGTCTTGGCGCACAGGCGCTGAATGAAGCCCTGCCAAATGCACTGGCGAAGTTGAGAGAACAAGAACGTCCGAGTGTAATACATCAAACAGGCAAAAAACATTTCGAGTCAGTGCAACAGCTATATGCGCAGGCCGGAGTTGAAGCAGACGTCCGGCCATTTCTTGATGACATGGCCAATCAATATGCAAAAGCCGACTTGGTAATTTGCCGCGCAGGAGCGCTGACTATCGCCGAGCTGGCTGCGGCCGGCGTGGCTAGCATGCTGATTCCGTTTCCATTTGCGGTGGACGATCACCAAAGTGGCAACGCCCGATTTTTGAGCGACCAAGGCGCGGCCGTGTTACTGCCGCAAAAGGAATTGAGCGCGGAAACCTTGACGCAACTTCTACGAGAAATGAACCGTGGAAAATTGTTAAGGATGGCGCAAGCCGCACGAAAATTGGCGAAGCCAGAGGCAACCCAAGTTGTGGTAAGTGTGTGCCAAGAATTGGCGGAAGCATGATTTACCGGAAAATAGAATCGAGAAATGGTATGCAAAATACAAAAAGACTGCACGTATGAAACACAAGATAAAACATATTCATTTTGTGGGAATCGGCGGTTCCGGCATGAACGGCATAGCAGAAGTGATGCTTAACCTTGGATATCAGGTGAGTGGATCTGATTTGGCTGACAGCGCGGTTACCCAACGCTTGCAGACGTTGGGGGCGACGATTCACCTTGGCCATGATTCAAAGAATTTAAGCAATGCGGATGCGGTGGTGGTATCAACTGCAGTAAAGGCGGACAATCCGGAGGTGATGGCTGCGCGCGAGAAGCGCATACCGATTGTGCCGCGTGCAGTGATGCTTGCAGAATTGATGCGCTTGCGCCAGGGTATTGCAGTGGCGGGTACACACGGCAAGACCACTACGACTTCGCTTGTAACTACAGTGTTGGCAAAGGGAGGGTACGATCCGACATTTGTTATCGGTGGGCGGCTCAATAGTAGCGGCGTAAATGCGCGTCTGGGCACGGGCGAATTCATCGTGGCCGAAGCGGACGAATCCGATGCATCATTTTTACATCTCACACCCATACTGGCAGTGGTTACCAATATCGACGCTGACCACATGGAAACCTACGGACATGATTTCGGCAAATTGAAACAAGCCTTCATCGATTTCATCGAACGGTTGCCATTCTACGGGCGCGCGATGTTGTGCATAGACGATGCCAATGTACGAGAAATTATGCCGCGAATTAGCAAGCCGATCACGACTTACGGCTTTGACGAAGATGCGCAGATTCGCGCGGTAAATGTGCGCCATGAAAGTGGCAAGATGAAATTTACAGCGCTGTGCCGACATAACAGTGTTCCGATTGATTTGGACATCACACTCAATTTGGCAGGATTGCACAATGTGCTCAATGCGCTGGCCGCGATTGCGGTCGGACTCGAGGTGGGTGTTGATCCTGCCTCAATTGTGGCAGCACTTGCGGAGTTCGAGGGAGTGGGACGGCGCATGCAACGCTATGGTGAAATCAGGCTGGCAAGTGGAGGGTCCTTTACTCTGATCGATGACTATGGACATCATCCTGCTGAGATGAAAGCGACTATTGCGGCAGTGCGCGGCGCTTTTCCGGGAAAACGCTTGCTGCTCGCTTTCCAACCACACCGATACACACGCACACGCGATCTTTTTGAGGATTTCGTGAAAGTATCTGCCGGAGTGGACGCTTTGGCGTTGGCAGAAGTATATGCGGCAGGTGAAGCACCCATTGTGGCTGCTGACGGACGATCTTTAATGCGTGCGTTGCGCTTGTCGGGGCAGAACGAAGCAGTATTTGTGGAAAAAATAGGCGATATGCCGCAGACCATTTTACAAATGGCGCGAGACGGCGACGTTGTGTTAACCATGGGAGCTGGATCAATTGGCGGAGTGCCCAACCTAGTAAAACAGATGGCGCAAAAATGAATATGAACGAGCACGTCAATTTTACGAATAACAATTTGCGCGGTGAGATGCGCTATGACGTGCCGATGAGCCGTCATACAAGCTGGCGCGCGGGTGGCATCGCACAACGAATGTATCGCCCGGCTGATTTGGCCGATTTGCAACAATTTTTGCGACAAGTGCCAGCAGGAGAACCGCTGATCGCTGTAGGCTTGGGAAGCAATTTGCTGGTGCGCGACGGTGGCCTGCAAGGTACGGTTTTGCAGATGCATGGTGCACTGAGCGAATTGCGCATGGATGGGAAAGTGATCTATGCGCAGGCAGGAGTGCCGGGGGCCAAGCTGGCACGATTCGCGGCCTCCAACAATCTGTGTGGCGCAGAATTTTTTGCCGGAATTCCAGGTACTTTAGGCGGAATGCTGGCGATGAATGCAGGATGCTACGGCAGCGAAACATGGCAGAAAGTAGAAACTGTGCAGGTACTGACAAGAAGCGGCGAATTGATGGAGCGAACACCGCAGGATTATGAAATTGGGTATCGGAACGCAGTTCTGCGCCAACAAAACGCGATGAGTGCAGAAGAATTTTTCGCCGGGGCAAGGTTGAAATTTGAGACAGGAGATGTAGAAGCTGCACGTCTCAATATCAAGGCTTTGATGGAAAAGCGCAGTGCGAGCCAACCTTTGCAGTTGCCAAACGCCGGCTCAGTGTTTCGCAATCCGCCCGGAGGCCATGCAGCGAAATTAATCGAGGCATGCGGATTAAAAGGCAAAAGAATTGGCGGCGCGCAGGTTTCAGAAAAGCATGCCAACTTCATTGTGAATGTGGGCGATGCCAAGGCGGCGGAAATAGAAAGTTTGATTTATGAAGTGCATGCGAAGGTATTGCAGGAAACGGGTATTGAATTGCATCCCGAGGTAAAAATAATTGGCGATTATGCGAAACATGAATAAATCAAAAATTAAAACCAATATATCGATCAGCGATCCGAAAGACTTCGGAAAAGTGGCCGTATTGTTTGGCGGTCGCTCGGCAGAACGCGAAGTGTCTTTGAAAAGCGGATCGGCAGTCTTGGCCGCATTGACAAAAAGCGGGGTCGACGCACATGCATTTGATCCGGCAGCAAGACCGTTGCAAGAGTTAATAAATGAGAATTTTAACTGCGTGTTCATCGCGCTGCATGGTCGCTATGGAGAAGACGGTACTGTTCAAGGTGCGCTGGAATTAATGGGCATCCCTTATACGGGTAGCGGTGTGATGGCATCCGCGATTGCAATGGACAAATGGCGTAGCAAGCTGGTTTGGCAAGCTGCAAACTTGCCGGTGCCGGAGTATGAAGCATTGTCTGAGCCGAGTGATTGGAATGCTCTGGCAGATCATCTGGATCTACCTTTGTTCGTGAAACCTGCCAGCGAAGGAAGCAGCGTCGGAATTAGCAAAGTAAAAACTGTGGAGGAATTGCCTGCCGCGTATGCGGAAGCCGCCAAGCACGACAAGGTAGTAATTTGTGAATGTAATGTCAGTGGGGGCGAATATACCGTTGCGATATTAAACGGACGAGCACTGCCAGTTATTAAAATCGAACCCGCAAATGAGTTCTACGATTACGAAGCAAAATATCTGCGTAACGACACACGATATTTATGCCCTTGCGGACTGAGCGAAGAACAGGAAAGTGTAATGCAAACCTTGGCGCTGGAAGCATTTGCGCTAATCGGAGGGGAAAGCTGGGGACGAGTGGATATTCTTCGCGGTGAAGACGGTAAAATCTATTTGCTGGAAATAAATACCTCTCCCGGAATGACCGATCACAGTTTAGTGCCGATGGCTGCAAAACAAGCCGGTATCAGTTTTGAAGAATTGGTAGTGCAGATTTTGGAGACTGCACATGTGGGATAACGCACCACTATTACGCACTGTGTCCAATTTATTAGTTGGATTGAGTGTCATATTGGTCATGACTGGCGCAGCCCATTACATATTGCAATTAGATGTATTTCCACTGAATACAGTGCGATTGAGCGAAGCGCCGAATCATGTCCCGAAAGAGTTGATAATACGAGTAGTAGCCGAACAGATAAAGGGCAATTTTTTTACGGTGGACCTTAACAGGACACGAGCAGCATTTGAACATTTACCCTGGGTCAGAAAAGTAAGTGTGCGCAGAAAATTTCCATGGAGTCTGGAAGTTGATTTGGAAGAACAAGTGGCATTGGCGCGCTGGAATGGAAACCAATTAGTTAATACGCATGGTGAAATATTTGACGATAAAACCGACCAAGTATTGCCTGCATTTTTCGGACAAACCAACACGTCGCCACAAGTGACAAGTATTTACGGCGAATTGAATAAAACACTGCTGCCACTGAAGCAGCAAATAACTCAAATCAGTCTGTCGCCACGTTTTGCTTGGCAGTTGCGATTGAACAACGGCATTGTGCTGGAGTTGGGACGGGAGCATATGCAACAGCGCCTGAAAAGATTTGTTGATGTATATCCTTATAGTCTATCCACGCTGTCGCAGACGGTTACGCATATTGATTTGCGCTATCAAAACGGGTTCGCGGTTTATCTGCCGGGCGGGGCAGACGTTCTAGACAAACATTTATCTGGAAATAAGGTTTAGAGGAAAAGTGCAATGAGCAAAAATAGAGAAACAAAAAACTTAATCGTTGCTTTGGATATCGGCACATCGAAGATCGTCACTATCGTTGCTGAAGTCAAACCGGAAGGTACGCTGGAAGTCATCGGCGTCGGGATGCATGAATCATCGGGCATGAAAAAAGGCATGGTGGTGAACATTGATGCCACCGTGGCGGCAATACAACGTTCGCTGGAAGAAGCGGAGTTGATGGCTGACTGCAAGATACGCGAGGTCTATACCGGCATCGCGGGCGGGCATATCAGAAGTTCAAATGCCAATGGTATGGTGAAAATAAAAGACAAAGAAGTAGAGCAGGCAGACATTGATCGCGTGGTGGAAACAGCCAGTTCGGTTAGCTTGCCGGGCGATCAACAAATGCTGCATATCCTGGAACAGGAATTCAAAATCGACGGGCAGGAAGGAATCAAAAAACCGCTCGGCATGAGCGGTAAACGTCTGGAAGTTGAAGTGCACATTGTGACCGGCGCAGTGGCGGCAGTGCAAAACATTCTCAAGTGTGTGCATCGATGCGGCCTTGAAACGAATCACATGATCCTGCAACCCTTGGCATCCAGCAGGGCAGTGCTGGCTGATGACGAGAAAGATTTGGGAGTTTGCCTTGTTGACATTGGCGGAGGAACCACTGACGTGGCGGTATTTACCGGTGGTGCGATTCGCCACACTGCCGTAATTCCGATTGCCGGTGATCAGATTACAAATGATATTGCGATGGCATTGCGCACGCCAACGAGGGACGCCGAAGATATAAAAATTAAATATGGCTGCGCGCTACGGCAATTGGCTGATGATACGCACATTGAAGTGCCGGGCGTAGGTGAACGCGGTGCGCGGATGTTATCCCGTCAAACATTGGCAGAAGTGATTGAGCCACGCGTGGAGGAATTGTATTTGCTTGTGCAAACCGAGTTAAGGCGGAGTGGCTTCGAAGATTTATTGTCCTCGGGCATTGTGCTGACCGGGGGAAGCAGTGATATGGAAGGAATGGTCGAATTGGGCGAGGAAATATTCCACATGCCGGTACGTCTTGGGCTGCCGCGTTATGTGGGTGGTTTGTCCGATGTGGTCAAGACGCCGCGTTTTTCGACCGGTGTAGGACTGCTGCTATACGGTTTGGAACAGGAGCAAAAGCATAAAGTGGCGCGCATGCAATCGAGTTCATTTAAAGATGTGATGGCGCGAATGAAGGAATGGTTTCAGGGGAATTTCTAGTACACCTCTATATGGGGTTTGCTGAATAAATATTGATTTGATATTGACGTTTGAAATTTGGGTTTTGATTTGCAATTTGATAAGGAGAAAATTATGTTTGAATTAGTTGACGCACAACCTCAAGGGGCGGTAATCAAAGTAATCGGAGTCGGCGGTTGCGGCGGCAACGCTGTCGACCATATGATTGAACAAGGCGTGCAGGGTGTCGAATTCATCACCATCAATACGGATGCCCAGGCGCTAAAACGCAGTAAGGCGCGTACACAACTGCAAATTGGTTCTGCACTGACCAAAGGATTGGGCGCGGGAGCAAAGCCTGAAATTGGCCAGGCTGCAGCTGAAGAAGATCGTGAACGCATCGCCGAGATAATCAAGGGAGCGAACATGGTTTTCATCACCGCCGGCATGGGTGGCGGAACAGGTACCGGTGCTGCACCGGTGGTGGCTCAAGTAGCCAAGGAAATGGGCATATTGACGGTGGCGGTTGTAACCAAACCATTCGTGTTCGAAGGCAAACGCATGAGCCTTGCGCAGATTGGTATTGAAGAGCTGTCAATTTATGTTGACTCGCTTATTATTGTGCCCAACGCAAAATTGATGGAAGTACTTGGCGGTAAGACAACACTGCCTGCTGCATTCAAAGCTGCAAATGGAGTGTTGCAAGGTGCGGTAGCCGGTATCGCTGAAGTGATTAACGTGCCCGGTATGGTAAATGTGGACTTTGCCGATGTATGCACTTTGATGTCGGAAAACGGTATGGCCATGATGGGTGCTGCCACGGCAACCGGAGAAAATCGAGCCAAAAAGGCAGCTGAACAGGCTATTGCCAGCCCATTGCTGGAAGATGTGGATTTATCCGGTGCGCGCGGGGTACTGGTGAACATTACGTCCAGTAGCACACTCACTCTGGAAGAGTTGCACGAAGTCATGAATTGCTTCCAGTTTGCGGCAACAGAAGCAACGGTGATCGTAGGTTCGGTATTTGATGAATCAATGGGCGACGAATTGCGAGTCACTATCGTGGCAACAGGGTTGGGCTCTCCGCGCGCAAAACAAGTTAAACCGGTATTGGTTCCACAGGCGCAGCTACGTACGGGGACGCATGATATTTCCAGCGTTGATTACCGTGAACTTGAAATGCCGGCAGTAATCCGCACTGGTAGACACCATGCCGCTACGGTAGAGGCGATGAAACAATCGGGTGTGGATACGCTGGATATTCCGTCATTTTTGCGGAAACAGGCAGATTGACCGAATTTGCAGGCGAATTTGCGCGCTGGTCAGAGATATCGACCCGCTGTGATAAACTACACACCAGTTTTATGCGGACTCAGGAAGAATAATGGTTAAGCAGCGTACCTTGAAAACGATCGTGCAGGCGACAGGAGTGGGATTGCATACGGGCGAAAAGGTTTACATGACTTTGCGACCCGCACCCGCCAATAGTGGGATCGTGTTCCGTAGAGTTGATTTGCCCCGACCTGTAGATATTCCCGCTGAAGCACATTCTGTTCACGACACGCGTCTTTCAACCTGTCTGGAGGCAAATGGCGCGCGAGTGGCAACAGTAGAACATCTGATGTCAGCCTTGGCAGGCTTGGGAATTGATAATGCCATAGTCGAATTAAGCAGTTCAGAGTTGCCCATCATGGACGGTAGCGCGGGCACGTTTGTATTCCTGCTTCAATCCGCTGGCATTATTGAACAATCGGCTGCCAAAAAATTCATTCGCATCAAAAAAACTGTAGAAGTTAAAGACGGTGACAAATGGGTCCGTTTCGAGCCTTTTGATGGTTATAAGTTAAGTTTCACCATCAATTTTGCGCATCCGGTTATTGCCAATACCAAGCAAAGTGTGACGGTCAATTTGGGTTCCCAGTCCTATGTAAAGGAAGTGAGTCGTGCGCGCACCTTCGGCTTTATGCAGGAAGTGGAGTACATGCGATCACAAGGCTTGGGCTTGGGCGGAAGTCTGGATAACGCAATCGTGATGGACGACTACCGTGTAATTAATCCCGACGGCTTGCGCTTTGAAGATGAGTTCGTCAAGCACAAGATGCTGGATGCGATTGGTGACTTGTATTTACTCGGACATCCGTTGATAGGCGCATTTTCAGGATATAAATCAGGCCATGCCTTGAACAACGCGTTATGTCGCGCTTTGCTGGCAGACGAAAGCTCATGGGAATTTACGACCTTCGACACCCCTGAAGAGGCACCGGATTTTTCCCGGCTACAGCTTCAAGCGGTTTAACCAAGACATCCCAACATGCTAGTACTGCGCCTACTACTAGTACTTACTGCTTTAATAATAGTACTCTCCGGTGGCATGTTCCTGTTAACCAGAAAGCACACGTATATACGTTTTGCCTGGAATGTGGTGAGGTTTGACATAATTCTGGTGCTGGTGTTCGGCGTGCTATTTTTGCTTGAGCGCTATGTTTTGATTGGCTGGAAAATACTACTTTAAGTTCAAAGAAATATTTTGAACGTGAAGTGCAGCATACTGAATGCAAATTTATGGCTACGAGGGTCTGGTATATGCCAATTTGCAGTCAGTCGAGCAGCGTGAAAGTAAATTGGCAGGAAGGTCGCTGACCGACCATCATCTGACCTTCCTATGGATTACTGGATTCATGCAACATATGACCTTAGCGGACATAGGCAATTCAAAAAAATGATGTTATTTTGAATTTCCAATCTTGATTTTAAAGCCAGCAAATTGGGTTACACTAAAGCAAATCAAATTTCCTTAGTTACCCAATTCACAACAGAATATTTATCGAGAACAACGATCAGTGCGCCTTTTGAAATGCTACAGTTCCCAGGTCCCACATCGGCACGAAAATTCCCAGCATCATGAGTAATATCAACAACCCCATAAAAGCCAACAAGAGCGGTTCAATGGTTTCGCTCAGACGTCCCACTTCATATTCGACTTCCTCCTGATACATATCAGCCACCTGATTTAGCATACCATCGATGTCGCCGGTATCTTCACCCACCGAAATCATCTGAAGCTCTATTGGTGTAAATATTCCGGCCGATTGCGCAACACGCAGCATACTTTCGCCGCGCTCGACGCCGTCTCTCATCAGCAAGATGCGTTCTTCAAAAAATGCGTTATCGACTACGCGTGAAACCAGCGTGAATGCCTGCACCAAAGGAATCCCACTTTTGCTTGCCGTGGCAAAACTTCGGCAGAAGCGTGCGAGTGTCGCTTTATTCAAGATGCCGCCAACAACGGGAAATTTGAGTTTCAATTTATCCCATGCATAACGCCCGTGCGGTTGTTTGATATATAACTTGAACGCATAGATTACACCCGCTATAACGATAAGTACGGCCCACCAGTAGTGAACAGCGAAATCTGAAATTGCCAAAAGTGCAAGCGTAAGAAAGGGGAGTGTCGCGTGGAACTTGGCATACACTTTGGCGAAAACCGGAATAACAAAGAGTGCCATAATGGCGATAGCGACGGAAATTGCGATCATTACAAACATAGGATAGCGCATCGCACCCTTGATTTTTTGCTTGATCATTTTTTCAAATTCAAGTTGCTCATGCAAACGCTTGAAAACCTCTTCCAGTCGTCCGGTCCCTTCCCCGACCCGGACCATGCTCACGTAATAATCATCGAAGTATTTCGGATGACGTGCCAACGCTCCGCTCAGTTCGACGCCTTTGTCAAGGTTGGCGCGCACATCCTGAAGCAGGTCGATCAGTACCGGGTTGGCAGATGACTTCTGAATACCTTCAAGCGCCTGCATCATGGGCACGCCTGACCTGATCATCGTGCGCATCTGCCGGGTGAATAGAAGCCTATCCCTGATATTGATCGGACCGCCCACTTGCAAAGCGAGCAGCCATGCAGGTTGTTTTCCCTGATTGTCCTTATGAAGCCCAATGCGTATCGGCGCAATTCCGGAATCGAGCATCCATGACGCCACGGCTTGCGCGTTGGGTGACTCAATCGTTCCCTGCATCACTTCGCCGCGTTTATTGCGGCCTTTATATTCGAAAGTGTCCATTATTTGTCTCCTGTTTACGGGATCAAAATTCGACCGAGGAGACAACGGTCATGGCCTCGACTATGGTGGTTTTTCCGCTGAACGCCAAATTCATGGCTTGATTTTCAATCGTCTCTTTGCCCATCACCTCGCGCGCCGCACGGGCAAAATTAAGCGGATCACCTTTATGGATCGCTTCGTAAAGAGGTGCCGTCATTTCTAGCAATTCGAACACACCAATCCGGTCATTAAATCCCAGTTCGTTACAGCGGGGGCACCCTTTATTTTGACGAAAATCGGCCTGAGTCAAATCTGTACCGTGAAAATGTTTTACCCACTCGAGTTCTTTGGGAGTCGGACTATAGGGCTCTGCGCAATAAGTGCACAGAAGTCGCAGCAGGCGCTGGGACAGCACACCCAGCAGCGTGGACGCGATCATGTAACCCGGCACACCCATGTCAAGCAACCGCCCCGGCGCCGTCACCGCATCGTTAGTGTGCAGCGTGGAAAGTACCAAATGCCCGGTCATGGCAGCGCGTGCCGCAATCTGTGCGGTTTCCAGATCGCGTATTTCACCTACCATCAGAATGTCCGGGTCCTGGCGCAGGAAGGATCGCAACACGCGCGAAAAGGTCAGCTCGATCTTTTCATTCACCTGCACTTGCCGGATACCCGGAATGCGATATTCGACCGGATCCTCGCAAGTCAATATTTTTACATTACGTCGGTTGAGTTTTTCCAAGGCGCCATATAGCGTGGTGGTTTTGCCGCAGCCTGTGGGCCCGGTCACCAGCACAATGCCGTGGGGCGATTTGATGAGCCGGTTGAATTTCGCCAGCAGTTCAGGTGACATGCCGATCTTGTTAAGATCCAAAAGCCCCTGGCTTTGAATCAGCAGACGCATGACGACCGATTCGCCAAATTGAGTCGGTATGGTGGACATACGAATATCAACCCGTTCGGTTCCGGTTTTAACTGAAATTCTGCCATCCATGGGCAAGCGTTTTTCAGCAATGTCCAAACCCGCCAAAAGTTTGAGTCGCACCATTAAAGCAGGCGCGATGGTGATGTCCGCGTCGAATTGATGATGCAGTTCGCCGTCGATTCTGAAACGAACCTCCAGCTTATTTTCCTCCGGTTCAATGTGAATATCCGAAGCCCGCATCTTTACCGCTTCTTCAAATACGGTTTGCAATAATTTAATTACCGGTGCTTCAACTGCATCAATGGCATGCGACATTTGATTGAGGTCAACGATTCCTCGGTCGCGTTCAAGATCTTGCTTGACTTCATCGGCATATTCATCGAGTTGATTGTCTTTATGGAAAACACGGTCAATTGTTTTTTTGAACTGGTCATTGGTGATGACGCTGACATAAATGGGCCGCCCGAGCAAACTCGACAGTTCATCCTGGGCGCGCAAATTGGAAGGGTCGACCAAGCCAACCAGATAGGTGTCGGTTCGATCTTCCAGAACAATGGCACGGAATCTGCGCACTTGCGGCTCAGTAAGTTTCCGAACTATTTCAGGATTCACTTCGTATTTCAGCAGATCAGTGTAGGGAAGATTTTGCTGGGTGGCAATGGTTCTGGACATCTGCTCTTCGGTAATATATCGGCTATCGATCAGCACTTGTCCAAGCATCCGCCCGCTGCGCTTTTGCTCGGACAAAGCGTCCTGGAGTTTTTCCTGTGTGAGATAACCGCTCGCCATTAAGGCCGTGCCCAGCCGTATCATTTTTGTTGTTTCCATTTCAAGCCTCCATCATCATTTATTGAATCTTGGTGAATCGAATTTCCCACCTAATAGTGTCGCGTTAAATTCAAAAATCTTTTTTCAGTTTGCCGAAATGTTGGGAGACTAGTTTTATACAAAAATTCCAGTATAGTTTTCATTTCACCAAATCGCTCCAGTCGGCCTGCTTGGACATGACGTTTACCACCGTCAAAATGTTGGTGGGATCAATTCCGTTCACACAAGAGAAACCCGATGACCAATCGTCGTAATCGACGATATTGGAAAGATCGACCTCGCCGACAGTATGCAATCCCTCGCCCAGCAGAATGGGACAAAGCCCGCCGCAAATCCGGGCATTAACAAGTGCCGTATTTGACAGGCGCGAAACGGTGAAGGAATTAGGCGATGCAACCGCAACGACGGCAGCTCGTGCAATGATCGTGACGGGGCTCGCCACTGTTCCCACCGTTTGGCTGGGCGTGATGGTATAGATTCCTGTGCCGCCGGTGGTTCCCGAAACTTGTGCGGTGATGCGTGTGTTCGGCTGGAAACCGGTGCCGAAGAGGGCGTCGCCATTGCTCAAATTTGTTACTGCTAAAGTGAGCGGGTTTTGGGGAGGAGCGTTGACGGTCATGGTCGTGCCGCTGATGCTGCCGGTCACGCTGTCAGGTATAAAAGTCGCAACCAAGATGGTACTGCCGCTGGCAACCGCAGGGCTAGCCGTAATGGTGTAGGTGCCTGTACCGCCGGTTCCGGTGAGGGTGGGGTTCGTGCTGTGATCGTCTGTTATCCGTGTACCGGTCGTGATATTAATCCCATAGAGCACACTAACTCCTGCTGCCAAAGACACGCCATTAACTGCGGTGACGGTCAGGGTCGTCCCGCTGATGCCGCCGGTGAGACTGGCGTTGACCACCCCCATCGCCATGCCCACGGTGGGCGTGGTCGTTGCACCGGACAGTGTGATTGTTTTGGAGAAAGTGTGCATAGCGATGCCTGGATCCACATGTTGGGGATGAGCTACGCCGCCAATATTTAGTTGATAGGTTCCTGTGAGGCCCGTTCCTGTGGTGCCTGAGTAGGGCAAAAAGGGAGCTGATGCGTTTCCTGAGATGGTCGTTTTTGCAGTAACACCGGCTCCTGAAATAACATCATTCGCGTTCAAAGTGCCGCTTGTCATCGAAGCCACTGTCAAGATGTTGGAGGTGGAAGTGATGGTTTGACTTCCTGCTGTCGGCCCCGTAGCGCCGCTGAGGTTGTAAAAGTCACCAATTACAGGAGGTGTATTCCCGGTACCACCCGTGACTGTTATTCCTGCAGCAACCCCAGTTCCTGTGACTGCAGACCCAATTTCGAGAGCACCACTTCCCAGTGTTACCCCTGTCAATTTCAAAAGGGTCGATTGGACATTGAAATTGGTTCCACTTGCAATCGCCCCTTGCTTTGCGCCGCTGAGAATGTAGTACGAGGGCAAGTTGCCCCCGCCGCCGGCAGCAACATTACCCACATTGCTGACTAATGTTCCGACGCCAACAGAGATGGTTCCCGTGGCGCCCGATGAAAGAATATCGCCCGCATACAGAGTGCCGTCTGTCACGCCTGTCACGTAAAGCCTGTTACTTGTAATCGTATAAGTTTTATTATTGTTGTTGCCGGTTGCGTTAGATGAAAGTGTAATTGTCGGAACCGCCGCTACAGTAACCGCTGTAACAGTGGTATTTGCTTGAATGTTCGAGCCACTGATGGAATCGCCAACCATTACAATGCCTGAACTGGCAGGACAATTCTGGCCACCGCAAGTTCCAGGGACTAATTGTTTAGAATTATTGCTGGTGTTATACCTTGTGAGATTTGATCCCACCAAACCGGTCACCTGTGCGCCAATGATTCCCGTCACCGTAGCACCGATGGCTCCGGTGAAACTGGCACCGTTGTTGGTTGCATTGGCCGTGGTCGCATAGTAGGCGTGGTTATAGGTCCACCAGAGTTGCGAATACATGTAGTCGCCCTGTTGGCCATCGAGCGACAACTGCATGAACAGCGGCTGACCATTGACCGCCAATCCATTCAGTTCGTTCGAGCAACGTTGGGTCCCGGAATGGTAGTAGTTAACCCCGCCAATATTATTGCAACCATTGGGGTATGAAGATGTTCTTCCGGGGTAATAGGGTTTTCCGCCAAATCCGACAAGCAGTGTGTCCGCATTCCCCGCGTTGGACCAGTCGGCGACTAACCAATTAGGATTCGCGCTGCCATTAGAGAGCTTAGGAGGATTGCAGGTCCACCTGCTGTCTAGGTAGGCATGCTGGTAATCATAGGGATTGCAGTCACTCGCCACCAGCGGTTGTGTCCTGGGATTCGTTGTGGGTATGGGGCACGCAATATGTTTATTGGGAAAAGTACCGGTGGTGGTGGGGGATATAGCGAAACTACCCACGTATCCCGTTGTCCCGCCGGTTGAATGGAAAATGGCCCCCACTGCGGCATAGTTGTGTCGACTATCCGATGACGGGAGAGTGGCGAGCACTTCATCCGTAATGCTGTAGATGCCGGCGCTGGGGATGCTGGCATAAACCCCGATACTCGCCGGGTTGTTGTAGTAGTTGCCCGTGATATTCCATGCTGTGGTACAGTCTGTCAGGCTGCCTGAGTCGGCATTCTTACAACTCGGAGTAACGGGTGAGCCGCCCCAGTTTGTCGTCGGGTTGAAGAGGATATGGACAAACGCAAACGAGTTTGCGTTCTGGACGGTCATGTTCATCTTGACATCGGGGGTGCAGTTTGCAGTCTGGCAGCCCGTATTCGTCTGACCGGTCGTCCCGTTCTGTTGCGTTGCGATCAATTGTGCCTGGATAGTGCGTGTTGACGTAGCGCCGATAGCCCCTTTGACCGTCACGAGGCATTGGGTGCAATTGCCGTTG
Organism: uncultured Gallionellaceae bacterium; assembly: GCA_903913145.1. Classification (GTDB taxonomy): domain Bacteria; phylum Pseudomonadota; class Gammaproteobacteria; order Burkholderiales; family Gallionellaceae; genus PALSA-1006. The sequence goes on from CAIWKC010000119.1 coordinate 25,615, forward strand.
CTACAAATGGCCGGTGTCGAAGAGGCGCCAGTGTAGGTGAAGGAACCCCTGCCGAGATTAGCAGACTGGCCAATGAGACCGGTGCAGGTGGTGTCGGTGTAGGTGTTCGTAAGTGCTGCCGCGCGCAGGCTGGCCAACGCCCTTTCCAGGCCGCTATCAGCCAGAAATAGCGCGGAAATCTGTTCTTCGTTGGTGGCGGCATCGTAAACCGACGAGCCGGAAATATTCATCACACCCATCACAGCAGCAACCAGAATGAACATCAGCACCATGGCGATCACGATGCTGGCAGCGCCACGCTGGCGGTAAGGTAAAGGATGGCGGTGTGGCAGCTTCATAATATTGAATTCCTCAAATTCACTCGTGTGCTCTGAGTATATGTTTGGCCGTTATGTGACAAGGTAAGGCCGATCTGCACGAAACTCACACAAGTAGTCAACACAGCACAGTTAACATTGCCCGCCAATGTCGCAGCGGTCGTGTCATCCTTCTGGAAATAGTGAAAAACCAGATTGCTTGCTGCACCAAGTTCATCGGTCAGCACTTGGGCCGTACCAGAATTGATGTCCGAATAAGCCAACGTTACGGCAGTACTGGTGCTGCCGATGGTGACGGTTCTCCAAGTGGGCACCCCTGTGGAATCGGTGTACGACCGCCTGAATGTCAGTCCCGATGTGCCCATGGCGGTAATGCAATACTGATCGATAATTGTGTTAGTAGGTGGGTTGCAGAAGGTAGCGGGGGTCGTCGTGCTACTGGCGTATTGAATCTCGCGAATCTCACGCGCCAGCCGTTCAGTGGCATAGCGCAGCTTGTCCAGCGCCACCACGTCACCGAGAATATCGTCATGTGCTCTAAGACTGGAGAGCATCAGTGGTGATAAAACCGCAGTCATGATGCCGACTATTACGCTGACGATGATCAACTCGATCAAAGTGAAACCGCGCATCTGTGTTTTGCTGGATTTCATCAGTAGTTCACCAGCATGAGGGTAATCGACGATGAAATCTGAGCATTCGAAGTACTGGTCACAGTGACCTTAATGTCACGGCATAGAATACCGTTAGGACAAGCGGACAAACTCGTACCTGTGTATGGAGGATCACTGACCACTGCCCCACGGTTGAAGCCACCGGGGTTTGTTCCGCAGGTGAAGGTGTTGCTTGCGAACCAGTCAAAGCCTAAGTTACGCCGTGTGGCTATGGCACTTTCTGCGCATTCCTGCGCGTACTGTGCCGCCTGCTGCACTGTCTCGTTGATGGCCAGAGACTTCGAAGAATTGCTGAAAGCCGCGGTCAAGCCGAGCATTCCGCCACTGATGATCAGCATCACGATCACCAGTTCAATCAATGTAAAACCATCGGTGCGAAACATATCAGTAACTCGTCTGGGCAAAGCCCGTAATTGGCAGTACCTTGACCAAGACATCTCGTCCGCTTCCGCTGAGTGTGTAGGTGCGGGCAGGATTGGTGGCAATCAGATTGCCGCCGGATTGCGGTCTACCTAAGCTGTCGAAGTCCAAGGTGCTAGCGCTAGAAAACGTAACCCCATCTGTCAAAGTCACGCTGAAATTTTGTCCGGTGGCAGGATCCGTTAACGGATTTGTTGCTAAACAGGCAGAGGTTTTACACGTGGCAACCGTATAACCTTGGGTATTCACGGACAGATGCAGACGCTGATCCGTGCTGATCGCAAGAAGTTGAATATGAGAAAGATCGCGACGAAACGCATCTGCCTGTGTGGTCACACTATACTGACCCGGCGCGCTAAGCTTTAGCGAAACAGTCGCAGACAAAATGCCGATCAATAAGATGATGATGACAAACTCAAGCAGCGTGAAGCCGTTATAGAGGGTGTGATATTTTATTGACATATGGTTATCGCTCCCATGCTAGATGGCACTATCTACCATTCCCGCTTTGAATCACTGTCGTCATTTAGTTAAATTTTGTAGTCTGCTATCGAGGCTGATTGGTATATCAATAACCGAACAACGTTGACTCAAATTTATTTAATCTATTAAATTGCTATCTGTTTCAAAAAGTTGCTCTCAAATTCTTCGGGTGAGTTGGAACTCGTCCTGACCTGGCT
>CAIWKC010000120.1 GCA_903913145.1 uncultured Gallionellaceae bacterium
ACTTCAACCTTGTTGCACGAACTGTAGTCGATTTCCCGCTGGTGAGGACCGAAGAAGAAGTCGCTTTAAATTAACGTTTCACGGTTGTTGGCTTTCAGTCCAAAAAACGGAGATCGCTAGCACCCGTCCCATTGATTGAATCACATTAAAAGGATATTGACCATGTTTTCATTCCAAAAGACTTTGCATCCACAATTACTGACGCTGTTTGTAGCATTCTTAATTACGTTTTTATCGCAACAAGCTAGTGCCGCAGATAAAACCCTATATGAACGATTGGGTGGGTATAACGCCGTTTCAGCCGTAGTTGACGATTTTGCCGGTCAACTATTTGTTGATCCCAAGCTGCAAAAATTCTTCGGTGGTATGAGCCTTGATTCGCAAATGCGCTTCAAGCAGCACAATGTCGAGCTTTTTTGCGGCGCTACTGGTGGGCCTTGCCCCTATCTTGGGCGCGATATGGTAACTGCACATCATGGCTTGCATGTTTCTGACCAAGACTTCGACACAGTTGCAGGACATCTGGTGATGACACTCAACAAGTTCAAAGTTCCGAAGGCCGAAAAGGAAGAACTGTTGAATATTGTCGGTGGCTTGCGTATTGTAGTAGTTGAACAAAAGTAAGCATAGTTGAGCATAATCGCTTTACCCTAAGATGTGCCCGTCGACAGAATGACAGAGATTTTGCCTATCGATGGGTACATACTTGTGGGATGATTCAGCATGTCACTCCTGCATCTGATCAGCCATTTTCTGGAATTGAAATACTTACGACCTCAAACTTGCGGCTTTGAGTATGGGCAAGCCAAGGATTGACAAAAGACCAACGAATATTTATGAGTGTTATTCCATGACTACATTCTCAAATCTACTCACCGAAGTTCAAGCTTGCACAATATGCGCAGCACATTTGCCGCATGGCGTTCGTCCGGTTTTCCAGATTCACCCGCAAGCTGGCATATTGATTGCTGGCCAAGCACCGGGAAGAAAAGTGCATGAGTCGGGCATACCCTTTGATGATGCAAGCGGTGACCGTTTGCGTGATTGGATGGGCATTTCTCGCGATGTTTTTTATGATCCAAAGCGAATTTCAATTCTGCCAATGGGATTTTGTTATCCGGGCACAGGAAAATCAGGTGACCTTCCGCCAAGGCCAGAATGCGAACCGGCTTGGCGAGGACAGTTGTTGTCTCACTTGAAAAATCTGCAACTGACTTTAGTGATAGGTCAGTATGCACAAGATTATCATCTTCCGAAAGAGGGAAAATCGCTAACCGAAATTGTGATGGCATGGCGAGACAATTGGCCTATTGTCATACCACTTCCACATCCGAGTCCTCGCAACAATATATGGCTGAAACGAAATCCTTGGTTTGAAAGTGAAGTATTACCAGTTCTGAAGGACAGAATTACAGAAGTTCTCAACGGAAAAAGTTGATTGCTGCTGATTCTTTTCGGGATGACAGAATTCAAAAATTCCGAAGACATTACAAGTAAAATACAGAAATCTTGATTGTTGAATTTCTCAAGATGGCGCTGTAACGCTGTAACCATTGCTGCTATTGGTAAGCAAAGCTTCGAACTGTTCAATCGGAACCGGCTTGCCAAACAGATATCCCTGGTAATGAGAGCAACCCTTGCTCAAGAGTATTTTTTGCTGCACTTCTGTCTCCACTCCTTCGGCAATAACGCTCAGATTCAAGCTGTGCGCCATAGCGATAATGGTTTGTGCAATAGCCTTGTCATTTTCATCAACAGCCAGGTCTCGCACAAATGACTGGTCGATCTTGAGCTGATTAATGGGGAGCCGTTTGAGGTATTGCAGCGATGAATATCCAGTGCCGAAATCATCGAGGGATATCCGAACGCCAATTGCTTTCAATGTATTCATGATCGCAATTGTTTCTTCAATTTTTTCCAGCAACATACTTTCGGTCAGCTCAAGTTTAAGTTGCTGAGGATTGATATCATGACGTTCTACAGCAGCCTTAACTTCATCAACGAAATTTACCTGATGGAATTGCTTTGCGCTGACATTGACAGAAAGAACCAAATCGCGTGAAAGTTCACTTTTCTTCCATTCTTTTAATTGAGTGCAAGCAGTTTCGAGCACCCATCCTCCTATAGATATGATCAATAATGATTCTTCCGCTATTGGAATGAATTGGGATGGAGAAACCATGCCACGCTCAGGATGGATCCAACGAATCAAAGCCTCAGCTCCAGTGGGACGGCGCAAGCTATCGACTTGAATTTGGTAATACAAATGGAATTGATGATTCTCAAGCGCCTTGAGCAGCTCAGCTTCAATCAAGGAACGGGCGTTGATGGATTCCTGCATCTGCGGATCGAAAAATCTCATTGTGTTGCGTCCGGCCTTCTTGGCCTGGTACATGGCTAGATCAGCTTGCTTGAAAAGCTCTTCAGGATTCAGTTTATTCTCGTTGAACAAGGTAATCCCTAAACTGGGTGTATTGTGACGCTCATGAGTCCCGAGACAGTAGGATTGATTAAGTGCCAAGAGAATTTTTTCGCCAATTCCTTCTGCCTGTGCTGCAGCCTCTAAAGACTCTTTGCTCAAGTCCTCGAGAAGGACAACGAATTCGTCACCGCCGAGACGAGCTACGGTATCCCCTTCACGCACGCACGATTCCATACGTTTAGCTACCTGCTGAAGCAGCAAGTCCCCGATATTGTGTCCTAGAGTGTCGTTAAGGGATTTGAAATTGTCCAGATCAATAAATATCACCGCGCCATTTCTGCCGCTACGTCCACAGGATGCCAATGCCTGATTCAGTCGGTCTAACAGAAGCCGCCGGTTAGGAAGGAGAGTAAGTTGATCATAGAAAGCCAGATGTTTGATCTGATCTTCTGCAAGTTTACGTTCCGTGATATCTAAATGTGAACCGACATAGTGGGTTACGGTACCTTCACTATCATTAACCGCAGAAATGGTGAGCCATTGCGGATAAACCTCTCCATTTTTGCGACGATCCCAGATTTCACCCTGCCAGGATCCGGTTCGCAGTATGGTCTCCCACATCGAACAATAAAAGACTTCATCATGGTGTCCCGATGTGAGCATGCTCGGTTTTTTACTAACCGCCTCTTCGGATGAATAACCGGTTGACTCCATAAATGCCTTATTAACCCGCAGAATTACCCCATTAGGATCGGTAATCATCATGGATTGTTGTGATTCAAAGGCGACTGAAGAAATGCGTAGCTCAGTTTCTATCTGCTTGCGCTCTGTGTTGTTCAGTATATGAGAAACAAAGTGAATTGGCACACCCTCTGTTGTGCGAACAAGCGACACACTGAGCAATACCCAAACAATATTCCCATTTTTGTGGAAATACCGTTTCTCCATTTGGTAGCTCTCGATTTGTCCATCCAGCAATTGATGCAGGTAGTTAAGGTCAGCCGATAAATCTTCTGGATGAGTGATAGTCTGAAAGTCTCTAGCTAACAGTTCAGAAATGTCATATCCGATCATGGCACACAACGCATGATTAACTTTGAGAAATTTCCCATCTAAAGATAACAGAGCCATGCCATGCGCTGCCGTTTCAAATGCCCCTCGGAAGCGCGCTTCACTTTCAGCCAAAGCGGCTTCTTGCCGCTTGCGATCGGTGATGTCGTGAAAAGTTGTTACAACTGCGGTGGGCTTGCTATCTCCCTTGGCAATGACAGGCGCAGAGTTGATCGATATCCACCGTCTCGTTCCATCCGGAATTTTTATACCCATCACCACATCAGACTGGGGTTTGCCGGTACGAAGTGTGACTATTGATGGATGATCTTTACCCGGGAATATGGTGCCATCTTCATGAACCGACTCCCACTTTGGATCGGCAGAGGTGCGCCCGATTAAATCCTGCATTGTGGCACCCATGATCCGCTCAGCGGCCAGGTTCACTGCGAGAATAAGTCCATCGGCTGACTGGAATACAACTCCTTCAGCCATTGCCGAAACAACAGACCGGTATTTTTCCTCACTGTCTAATAGTTTCTGTTCTTCTTGTCTTTGCTGCGTCAAGTCTCGAACGATCAGAATAGTCCTGACCTTTCCATCTTCATCGGTATATTGATTAGAACTGAACGTTCCAGGAAATCGAGTACCGTCTTTGCGTTTATAAATAAGTTCACCACGTGCTCTACCTACGCTTGACCTCTTCGCAAGAATTTGTCCTAGCTGGGGGGATGAGCTGTCAACCAACCCTGATCTGCCAAGCAGGCATATTTCCTCTTCAGTATGTCCAAACAATTGACAGGCTGCAGGATTTGCCGCAAAAATTGTTCCATCAGGCGCAGTCAAAAATACGGCCTCCAAGCTGAACTCAAAAAACGCACGATAGAAAGCATAGGTGCGTTTTGCTTTCACAAATGTCTCTTCAAACGCGAGGTATTGTTTGTTGACGTTGTTCATTTGCTTCCTCTACGGTTGTGGATGATTAAGTTAACGCGAGAACGAGTCTCGCCGCCAATTCGGCAAAATCTTGAGCCCCCCGACAATTAGATGCATAGTGCATAATCGGTTTTCCTGCAGCAAATGCCTCTGCCAAACGAATATCACTACGAATGGAGGGCAATACTCTGTGAGCCCCAAACTGTTGTGACACCTCAGTCGTGACAGCACGATGCTGGCGAATGTGGTCGGCAGCATTAGTAGGTAAAAATCCCAGAATCTTGAGTTGAGGATTGGCCTCTTTCATGACTTTGAACAGCACTCTCATCAGCTGGCGCACGCCCTCATACGAGAGGGGATGCGGAATAAATGGAACTAATACCCAGTTGGCTGCAGTAAGTGCATTAAGGAGCAGAGCGTCATGCGATGGTGGTGTATCAACAATCACAAAATCAAACCGATTTGCAATGTCTTCTTCGGCAAGTGCCTGCGCCAGACGATGAACGTCGTGCTTGCCGCTGCCATGTTCGAACAACTGATCAGCAGGAGCCAAGCAAAGATTTGCAAAAGAAGTTTCCTGAATGATGTCAACAAGTCTTGCCTCTGAATCAGTAAAAATGCTATGTGCTGTTAGATCATCTCTATTTAATTTCACACCCAGACCAACTGCGCAGTGCCCCTGAGAATCGAGATCAACCAGCAACACACGCCTCCCCAGTGATGCAAATTCTGCAGCCAAGTTGACAGAGACCGTGGATTTTCCGGTACCGCCTTTGCGGTTTGATATGGCAATGATTTGAGGAGCGTTCGACATTAATTTCTCATTACTTCAAAACTAAAATGTTATTTTTG
>CAIWKC010000121.1 GCA_903913145.1 uncultured Gallionellaceae bacterium
GGTTCATGGCTCTTGGACTGGGGCGGCGCCCAGCGGTGGCTTTACAGCCCGGTCGATATCACGACGATTCGACGTCAGGTCGAACAGGTCGGAGGCCAGGTTGCGTTGTTTAGAGGATTGAATCAGCAAGCCAATATATTCCAGCCTTTGACGGCACCTGTAATGGCGATCCACCAACGGTTAAAAACCAGTTTCGATCCAAAAAATATTTTCAATCGCGGCAGAATTTACGCCGCTTTATAACATGCAAACGTCAATTGCCCATCGCTTGCTCAATCATCCTGATATCGCTGAAGCCAACGATATTTTGAGAACCTGTGTGCATTGCGGATTTTGCACTGCAACCTGTCCGACGTATCAGTTGCTGGGGTCGGAACTGGATAGTCCGCGCGGACGTATTTATCTGATCAAGGAAATGCTGGAGAAGGATCAGGCCACTGATAAGACACGATTGCATCTGGATCGTTGTTTGACTTGTCGCTCTTGCGAAACCACCTGCCCGTCAGGTGTGCGTTACGGTCGTCTGGTAGATATTGGGCGTGAAATGGTTGAAGCGCATGCACCCCGTGCATTTAGAATGGGACTCCTGCGCAAAGCATTGCTTGCTGTCATCCCTTATACTGATCGCATGGCTGTATTGCTTGCTCTGGGTCGTTTGACGAGCCCATTACTACCGCAATATCTGCGGAAAAAAATTCCGGAAAAAAAAGCAGCAGTCTCCACGCCAACTCCATCCCACACACGCCGCATGCTGGTGCTGGATGGTTGCGTTCAACCTTTGGGTTCGCCAAACACGAATGCAGCGGCTACGCGTGTGCTCGACCGTTTGGGCATTTCACTGGTCAGTGTGCCGGGAGCCGGTTGCTGCGGTGCGCTGAATCAGCATCTTGCCGACAGTGAAGGTGCGCGCAAAATGATGCGCCGTAACATTGATGCCTGGTGGCCGCATGTGGAAAAAAGGGCAGAGGCTATCGTGATGACGGCAAGCGGTTGCGGAGTCATGGTCAAGGATTATGGCGACGCACTCAAAAATGATGACTTGTATGCAGAGAAGGCGGCACGAATCAGTGCACTCACGTTCGATCTGAGTGAAATTATTCGCAAGGAAGGAATGGAAAAACTAGCCAATATTGGCAAAGGCAAACGGGTTGCCTGCCAATCTTCCTGCACCTTGCAGCACGGACAAAAACTCGGTGGCGTGGTTGAAAGCATACTGAAAAATTGTGGATTTATTTTAACACCGGTTGCCGATAGTCACCTGTGTTGCGGTGCAGCGGGTACTTATACTTTGCTGCAGCCAGTGTTGTCGCAGCAACTCTTGAGTAACAAGCTGTCCGCATTAAATCAGGGCAATCCGGAAGTAATTGTGACCAGCAACATCGGCTGTCAAATGCATTTATCCGGCGACAGTAAAGTGCCGGTTATGCACTGGATTGAGTTGCTGGATCAAGCTCAAGCAAGCTGAGGATTCCATATTGTTGTAAATATTTTCAAGTAGCTTAATGATGCACAAAAATTTCTAATGAGGATGCTTCCATGACTGCACGTACGCTTTGCCATAGACTCGATGTCGCCACGGTTTTGTACCGCTTCATTGAAGATCGAGTATTACCCGGTACGGGTATCGATAGCGCTAGATTCTGGTCTGGCTTTGATGCGCTTGTTCACGATCTGACACCCAAAAATATTGCCCTGCTTGCCGAGCGTGATCGTTTGCAAACCGATCTCGATCGGTGGCATCGTGCCAATCCCGGCCCTATCCGCGACTTGCCTGCGTATCGAGGTCATTTGGAAGCAATCGGCTATTTGGCTCCGCGTCCCGGAAAAATAACTGTCACCACTGCCAATGTTGATGCAGAAGTGGCGCTGCAAGCGGGTCCGCAACTGGTCGTGCCTATTTTAAATGCGCGCTATGTTCTCAATGCGGCCAATGCGCGTTGGGGTTCACTTTACGACGCACTGTATGGCACAGATATGTTGCCAGAAACGGATGGCGCCACAAAACTGAGTGCAACTGGTGACAGTTTCAATCCGCTGCGGGGTGAGAAAGTTATTTTTTATGCAAGAAATGTTCTGGATCGGGTGTCACCGCTGGAAAAGGGTTCGCACTGCGATTCGGTCGCCTATTTTGTCCAGGATGGCAAACTCGTGGTCAAACTTAAAGACGGCAGCCAGTCCGGTCTTGCAGACATCGCTCAATTCATTGGCTATCAAGGCGATGCTGTAACCCCCTCCACGATACTGCTGGTACACAACGGTTTGCATCTAGAGATACAGATCGACAGTAACAAGGGCATTGGCAAAAGTGATGCTGCAGGTATCCATGACATTATCATCGAAGCTGCGCTCACCACTATTCTCGACTTGGAAGATTCCGTGACTGTCGTTGATGCGGAAGACAAAGTACTCGCCTATAGCAACTGGCTTGATGTGCTAAAGGGTACACTGGTTGAAAATGTCAGCAAGGGTGGCAAAACTTTTGTTCGCAGCCTTAATCCTGATCGACATTACACCGCGGGTCTCGGAGCTGTTGAAGCTGTAGAGGGAAAAGTTACACTACATGGACGTTCCCTGCTTTTCTTGCGCAATGTCGGTCACCTGATGACTAACCCGGCGATCCTTTGCGCTGAGGGCAAGGAAATTCAGGAAGGGATACTGGATGCAGTCATTACCGTGACGATTGCGCTGCATGATTTGCAGCGCGCCAAGGGTGAAAGCATTCGCAATTCTCGCACCGGATCGGTTTACATCGTTAAACCTAAAATGCACGGACCTGCAGAAGTTGCTTTTGCCAACGAACTTTTTGGTCGTGTAGAAGCCATGCTGGGCTTGCCCGCCAACACCGTTAAACTGGGCATCATGGACGAAGAGCGCCGCACCAGTGTAAATTTAAAAGCGTGCATAGGTGAAGCGAGTACCCGTTTGGCATTCATCAATACAGGTTTTCTCGATCGCACTGGCGATGAAATGCACACTGCCATGCAAGCAGGCCCGATGCTACGCAAGGGAGATATGAAAACCAGCACTTGGCTTAGCGCTTATGAACGCAGCAATGTATTAGTCGGATTGTCGTGTGGATTGCGGGGCCGTGCGCAAATCGGCAAAGGCATGTGGGCCATGCCGGACCTGATGGCGGCCATGATGGAACAAAAAATTGGACATCCCAAAGCGGGCGCAAACACAGCTTGGGTTCCTTCTCCAACCGCGGCTACTTTACATGCCCTGCATTATCACCAAATCAATGTTGCCGAGATTCAACAAGAAATGGAAAAAACGGATGCGACGGTGGAACTTGATGTTCTGCTTAACGGATTATTGAATATCCCGGTGGTGGCAGAAGCAAAATGGTCAGCCAGCGAAATTCAGCAAGAACTCGACAACAATGCGCAGGGAATTTTAGGCTACGTGGTACGATGGATTGACCAAGGCATCGGATGTTCAAAAGTACCGGATATCCATAACATCGGCCTGATGGAAGATCGGGCTACACTGCGCATTTCCAGTCAGCATATTGCCAACTGGCTACTGCACGGCATTGTGACCAAAGTGCAGGTGCAACAGACACTGCAACGAATGGCTAAAGTAGTAGACAACCAGAACGCAAGTGATCCGCTATATAAAGCAATGGCACCGGATTTGGCGAACTCGGCGGCGTTTTGCGCGGCTAGTGATCTAATTTTTAAAGGTCTGGAACAACCCAGCGGTTACACTGAGCCGCTGTTGCATGCCTGGCGGTTAAAAGTGAAGGCAAAAGCTTGAGAATGTTTACTGATGCTCAAACTTTGTGGGCTGTGTCCTCGGTCTTCTCTGTGGTCAACCGCTTTTTCTAGGATGAATATACTATGAGCAATAAACACGCTTGGAGATTTTTCCGCGCCGGTGGGTTCGACCAAGTGCAGCTAGATAATGGTACGGATCTTCTGGCATTGGAACAGCTTGATCAAAAATTGTGGGTAGCGTTGAGCTGTCCGACAAGGGGCATCGAATTCGACAATCGCACACTGGATATGATCGATGCGGATGGCGATGGTCAGGTACGCGCCAGTGAAGTATTGGCGGCGGTCAATTGGGTAGGGAAGCTGCTAAAAAGCAGTGAACTGCTAAACAAAGGCTCCGATACGCTGAGGTTGTCAGACATCGACGATTCAACCGGGGAAGGCAAGCAAGTGTTGGCTTCTGCAAGCCATATACTGAAGAGCTTAGGCAAATCCGATTCGCAAGAGATTGCCCTCGCAGACATGGCGGATGTAGACAAATTTTTGGCGGGCTTACAATTTAATGGCGATGGCGTGATCTGCGCCGGGCAGATTGTTGATTCCAGTTTGCGCACTACAGTAGAAGACATCGTTAAGTCCTCCGGTTCAGTGGAAGACATGAGCGGCGGCAGCGGAATAAATCAGAAAATCGCTGACCTGTTCTTTTCAGATGCCAACGCGTTTGCCGAGTGGTATGCAAATGGCGAAGCAGATGCTGCTGTCTTGCTTTTGGGGGCAGACAGCGCGGCCGCAGCGAATGCCCTGCAAGTCGTTAAAGACAAGATCAATGACTATTTCACTCGGTGCATGATGGCAGAATTTGATGCACGCGCTGCGTTACCCTTGAGCCGTTCCACCGAGGATTATCAGTTATTGGCCGCACTGACTCTGTCTGCCCGGAATGAAGCAATAGCCGCTTTCCCTTTGGCAATAATCGAGGCAGGAAAGCCCTTGCCCCTATTGTCCGGGATCAACCCGGCTTGGCGTGACAAAGTAGAAGTGCTGCGAGTAAAAGTGCTGAAACCATTGTTGGGTGACAAGCAGTTCCTCACTTCAGCTGATTGGTCAATTCTTTGCGCAAAGTTTTCAGCTTTCGAAGTTTGGCAAAGCACCAGGCCGGTTTCAAATGTATGTGAATTGGGCATTACACGCATTCGCGAAATTCTCGACAGTGATGACCAGTTAGAGATCGGAAAATTGATCGGACAGGACAAGGCTGTTGAGTCAGAAATCAGCTCTATCCGGTCGGTTGAGCGCCTGATCAGGTATCAGCGTGATCTGTTCGAACTGGCTAATAATTTTGTTTCATTCCGGGCGTTTTATTCCGGCAAAAAGAAAGGAATTTTTCAGGTTGGTACGCTTTATCTGGATGGGCGTAGTTGCGAATTGTGCATCAAGGTTGATGATGTCAATGCGCATGCAACCTATGCCAATGCCAGCGGTGTATGCCTGGCCTACTGCGAACTGATTCGAAGTGCGGGAGCGGAGAAAATGAACATCGCGGCCGCTTTCACTGCGGGCGATTCTGATTTTCTGATGGTGGGAAGACACGGCGTTTTCTACGACCGGAAGGGACAGGATTGGAACGCCACCATCGTGCGTATTTCTGATCATCCAATCAGCATTCGGCAGTCGTTCTGGTCGCCCTACAAAAAACTGGTGAAAGCCATCAGTGATCAGATGCAAAAATTTGCAGCATCAAAAGCAGATTCAGTGCAAGATAAACTGGTCAAGACGGTATTGGAAAACGGGAAAAATGTAGTTGCTGCTTCCCATAATGTTCCCGCCAAACCCGCGTTTGACGTCGCCAAGTTCGCCGGTATCTTTGCAGCAATCGGCTTGGCTATCGGTGCCATTGGAGGCATTCTGGCTTCGATCGTCGCCGGCATTTTTAATTTGAAGTTTTGGCAAATCCCTTTGGCGTTGGCCGGAATGATGTTGGTTGTATCCGGACCCTCCATGGTGTTGGCATGGTTTAAATTGAAGCGCCGCAATCTGGGGCCGATACTGGATGCTTGCGGTTGGGCGATCAATGCCAGAGTGCGCATCAATATTCCATTCGGTAGTTCGTTGACGGCCTTGCCACAGTTACCTGATGGCGCGCATCGTTCGTTGGTAGATCCTTATGCCGAGAAAAAATCGGTGTGGCCTTATGTTATAGCTTTGCTGCTGGCTCTTGTTGCCTTTGGTTTGGCGTGGCGTGGCGGATATTTATTGTGAACAATCTGGAAGAGTTCCAGATGATGTTAACCAAGCAGATTTGACGCTCAGTTCAAGTGGTTTGATTCAGACCAGCAAGAGACACTCAACGCAGTGCGTCAAATGACGAAGCCGCTGAAGGACAAACGGAAAATCTAGGTTAAAGCGCCCTTGAAGCCAATTTGAAGCAACATGGAATTCGGCTGCCTTTACTCCGTCAGATCGCATTTTCCTTTATCATCTGCCCCTCGGTAACAAAGGCGGCAATTGTCCGCCTGCTTAAAGGATAAGATGCTTGGAAAATTTTGATGCTTTAAATAATGTGCGGGTGATCCTCAGTCACACTACCCACCCGGGCAATATCGGGGCGGCGGCGCGCGCCATGAAGACGATGGGGCTTTCGCGACTGTATCTTATTAATCCGCGTTATTTCCCGGATGCGCAGGCAACTGCCATGGCAGCGGGCGCAGACGATGTACTGGCGAATGCGCAAGTGTGCTCAACGCTGGACGAGGCGTTGCACGGCGTGGTGATGGTGGCAGGTATGTCAGCCCGAGTGCGGGATATTTCGCAAGAGGTGTTGGCACCGCGTGAAGCGATGCCATTATTAATGCAGCAAACCCGGCAGCAGGTGGCATTGTTGTTCGGCACTGAGATGTCCGGTTTGACCAATGAAGAATTGGCGCGCTGTCAATTGATGGTGCGCATACCGGTGAATCCTGATTACACTTCTCTTAATTTGGCTGCGGCTGTGCAATTGGTCAGCTATGAATTGCGTCTGGCGGCAGGGCAGGGCGATTGTGGTGCACCCGAAGTGACACCGGCTTCGGCGGAGCATGTAGAGGGATTTTTCCGGCAATTGGAAGCGGCGCTGACAGAGATTGAATTTTTGAACGGTAAGCATCCTACCAAGCTCATGCACAAATTGAGGCGCTTGTACGCTCGAGCCAGATTGGAACCTGAAGAAATCAATATTTTGCGTGGTATCCTTACATTGACAACGCAGTACCACGGCAAATTAAAACAAGAATTGAAAGAAAATGTTCAGCGCGATTAAAGAAGATATCAGCAGTGTATTCGAGCGCGATCCGGCTGCGCGAAGCACACTTGAGGTGTTGACATGCTACCCCGGCGTGCATGCGCGAATAATGCATCGCATTTCGCACCGGTTATGGCAGTGGCGTTTATTCTGGCTCGCACGCTTGTTATCGCACATTGCTCGATTTTTAACCGGAATTGAGATTCATCCGGGAGCGACCATTGGCAGGCGTTTTTTCATAGACCACGGCATGGGCGTGGTTATCGGCGAGACGGCTGAAATCGGCGATGATGTTACGCTTTATCACGGTGTTACCTTGGGCGGCACTTCGTGGAAAGAAGGCAAGCGCCACCCGACTTTGGGAAAGGGTGTCGTGGTAGGTGCTGGAGCTAAAATACTGGGCCCGATTCTCATTGGTGACGGTGCCAAGATCGGCTCCAATGCAGTAGTCGTGAAAAATGTTCCAGTCGGGGCGACGGCTGCTGGCATTCCCGCCCGTATTCTGGATGAAGAGAAAAAATCCGCCGGATTTAATGCTTACGGCTTGGGTGGCGACCAGAATGATCCGGTATCCAAAGCATTGCATGGTTTGATAGGCCACACTGCCACGGTTGATCAACGCATAGAACTCATCTTGCAGCAGTTGGAGAAAATGGGCGTTCGGGTAGAAGAAGAACGTGCAACTGCAGAAAAATTCGATCCAAACTACCTCAATAAGATTGTTGACTAAAAAGTTCGGGTATTCTATTATTCGACCTTGAAGACTTGGGGACGCGTAAAAAGCGTTTAGTTAACTAATATACCAGTGAGGTAAATATGCGTTTAACCACAAAAGGGCGGTTTGCTGTAACAGCGATGGTCGATTTGGCAACACGAGGCGGCAATGGCCCAGTCACACTTGCGGGTATTAGCGAAAGACAAAAAATTTCGTTGTCATATCTGGAGCAATTATTCGGAAAATTGCGTAAAAATAATGTGGTCGCCAGCGTGCGCGGTCCTGGCGGTGGATACTGTTTGGCACGTCCGGCAAACAAAATAGCAATCGTGGATATTATTGTTGCGGTTGATGAACCTCTGGATGCAACAAATTGCCACATCATGGGAAATTGCCAGGATGGAAAACCCTGTATGACGCACGATCTCTGGATGGGTTTGAACGAGAAAATTCATGAGTACTTGAATGGCGTCAATTTGCAACAATTAGTTGATGGCCAAATGAAAAGTAATCCTGAGCATTCAACAATAACTTTAACCAGATCGGCAAGCTTGCCCGCACACATGTCGGCTTGATCGATAGAGGCTCTTATGGCACTGCATTTACCTATTTATCTGGATTATTCGGCGACTACGCCAGTTGATCCGCGTGTTGCTGAAAAGATGATTCCTTACCTTACCGAGAAATTCGGTAATCCGGCTTCGCGTTCGCATTCTTTCGGTTGGGTGGCGGATGAGGCGGTTGAACACGCACGTGAACAAGTTGCTTCTCTGGTTAATGCCGATCCGAAAGAAATCGTTTGGACTTCAGGCGCGACTGAATCAAACAACCTTGCCTTGAAAGGTGCTGCCAATTTTTACGCAGACAAAGGCAAGCATATTGTGACAGTGCAGACCGAGCATAAAGCGGTACTTGATACAGTACGCGAGTTGGAACGGCAAGGTTTTACAGCTACTTATCTTGACCCCGAACCCAATGGCTTGGTTGATCTGGAAAAACTCAAAGCCGCGTTACGTCCCGACACGATCATTGTATCGGTGATGTATGTGAATAATGAAATTGGCGTAATTCAGGACATTGCCGCCATCGGTGAGATTTGTCGTGAACGCGGAATTTTGCTGCATGTCGACGCGGCTCAGGCAACGGGCAAAATAGTGATCGATTTGCAAAAGCTTAAGGTCGATCTGATGTCGTTCTCCGCGCATAAAACCTACGGACCCAAAGGCATCGGTGCGCTGTATGTACGCCGCAAACCGCGTGTGCGTCTCGAGGCACAAATGCATGGCGGCGGACACGAGCGGGGTTTTCGTTCCGGTACCTTGGCGACACACCAGATTGTCGGCATGGGAGAAGCATTCCGTCTTGCCAAGCAGGAAATGAGTACAGAAAACGAGCGCATCAGAATGCTGCGGAACCGTTTGTGGGTTGGATTGTCAAATATGGAAGAGGTCTACCTTAACGGAGACATGGAGCAGCGGGTACCGCACAATTTGAATGTTAGCTTCAACTTTGTCGAAGGCGAATCGCTCATTATGGCGGTAAAAGATATTGCCGTCTCCAGTGGTTCGGCTTGCACCTCGGCCAGTTTGGAGCCATCTTATGTATTGCGTGCTTTGGGCCGCAATGATGAATTGGCGCATAGCTCGATTCGTTTTACAATCGGGCGCTTTACCACCGTTGAAGAAGTTGATTTCACCATAAAGTTGTTGCATGAAAAAATAGGAAAACTTCGTGAGCTTTCGCCTTTATGGGAAATGTTTCAGGATGGCGTGGATTTGAACACCGTGCAGTGGGCTGCACATTAGAGAACTGCCCTTTGCTCGTCTGGCGGCGTTGTCGGACAGTTTGTTTACATAAACGTAAACGGCGCTGACCTCCTCCTTGTCAGACAAGCAAATCATCAGTTCTCATCAATGAGAAGGAACACATAATGGCTTATAGCGAAAAAGTACTTGATCACTACGAAAATCCACGCAACGTTGGTTCGTTGGATAAAGACGACTCTTGGGTTGGCACGGGAATGGTTGGCGCACCGGCTTGCGGCGATGTAATGAAGTTGCAGATCAAGGTTGGCAAAGATGGCATCATTGAAGATGCGAAATTCAAAACCTACGGCTGCGGCTCTGCTATTGCATCCAGTTCGCTGGTGACAGAATGGGTGAAGGGCAAGACAGTCGATCAAGCTTTGGCGATCAAAAATACGCATATCGCCGAAGAACTTGCGCTACCGCCAGTGAAGATACATTGTTCCATTTTGGCTGAAGATGCCATTAAGGCTGCAGTGGCAGATTACAAATCCAAACATGGTGCGAACGTTGAGACAGCAGCATGCACGGGTGCGGTTTGCTGAGATAATTTGCTTGATATTGGAGAGGGTGAAATGTCGATCACATTGACAGAAAATGCGGCACAGCATGTGCAGAATTTTTTGACCAAACGCGGTAAAGGCGTAGGCCTACGGTTGGGTGTTCGTACCAGCGGCTGCTCAGGGATGGCTTACAAACTTGAATTCGCCGATGTTGCGGATGGAAATGATTTGCAGTTTGTCAGCAATGGTGTGACTTTGCTGGTTGATCAGCAAAGCTTGCCTTACATTGACGGCATGGAACTTGATTACACGCGTGAGGGATTAAATGAAGGATTTAAGTTCAATAATCCAAACGTAAAAGATGCCTGTGGTTGTGGTGAGAGTTTTACCGTTTGAATGAATGTCGTAAACCTGTTTCAGGCTGATACCTTGCCTGAGAATAGAAGATTGGGCGGTTTGCAATTGATGTAGGATGGGTATCGTTAAGCTCAACCCATTCTACCGGGGATTTATTTAATGTTGTTGATGACACGGTAATGATGAAAGTTGATCTTCAACAGGATTTTTTTTCTCTTTTCGATTTACCTTTTCAATTCAAGATCGATGCCACTTTGCTCGAACAGAAATATCGGGCACTGCAAGCGCAAGTCCATCCCGATAAATTTGCACACCTGTCAGAAACTGAGCGCCGGGTTTCCATGCAATGGGCAACACGTGTCAACGAAGCGTATCAGACTCTGCGCAGTCCGCTGAATCGTGCGCGCTATTTGTTGACGCAAAATGGTGTGGATACGCAGGAAGAAACAAATACAGCAATGCCGGTTGATTTTTTAATGCAGCAGATGGAATGGCGCGAGGTGCTGACAGAAGCAAAGCAAGCGAGAAATACTGAAGCATTGGCCGAGATTGAGCAGCAAGCGAAGAGAATGAAGCTAACGCTGGAACAAAAACTGGCGCTTGATCTGGATAGTACACACGATTTCGTTGCTGCTTCCGGTATAGTACGTAAATTAAAATTCATCGAAAAGCTCACCGAAGAGTTAGGTTCTGCCTTTGATGAACTGGATCATTAAAATCAGCCGGTAGTCGTTGGAATGAAGTTGAGCGGTTCCCTTAAAACATTGAAACTTACGCTGGCGACTAAACACTAACAAACAAAAATGGCACTTTTACAAATCGCTGAACCAGGCCTTAGTGCCGCACCTCACCAGCACCGACTCTCAGTCGGCATTGATCTTGGCACAACCAATTCACTCGTTGCCACCGTTCGCAACGGTATCAGCACGGTGCTCAAAGATATTCAGGGTAGCGCTTTATTGCCTTCAGTCGTCCGCTACGCGGCTGACGGTGGCGTGCAAGTCGGGCATAGCGCGCAAGTCGTGCAGAGCGATGACCCTCATAACACAATCGTATCGGTAAAGCGTTTTATGGGACGCGGTCTCAAAGACGTGGGCGATGTGAGTAATTTGCCATACCGCTTTGTTGAGGCGACAGCTTCCGCCTCCGGGCAATCAACGGGCATGCTGCAATTGCGCACGGTCGCCGGAATTAAAAGCCCGGTAGAGGTTTCCGCAGAAATACTTAAAGTGTTGCGCGAACGCGCTGAGCTTTCTTTGGGGGGCGAATTGGTGGGGGCTGTCATCACAGTACCCGCTTACTTCGACGACGCGCAGCGCCAGGCGACCAAAGATGCGGCTAAGATCGCCGGTTTAAATGTTTTGCGCCTGCTCAATGAACCCACAGCAGCGGCGATTGCCTACGGGCTGGATAATGCCGCCGAAGGCGTGTATGCGGTCTTCGACTTGGGTGGTGGTACATTCGATATTTCCATTTTGAAACTTTCCAAAGGTGTGTTCGAGGTGCTGGCAACCAACGGTGATTCTGCCTTGGGTGGTGACGACTTTGATCATCGTATCTACTGCTGGATATTGGAAAAGTCGGGTCTGTCGCCCTTGGGTGCGCATGATACGCGGCTGTTGTTGACACTCTCGCGCACGGCCAAAGAACAACTGACTAATAATGTGCAGACACAGATCACCGCGGTATTAAGTGGTGGTGAACTAGTGGATATGTTGCTCACGCGCGAAGCATTTTACGAGATGTCGCAAAATCTGGTTGCCCGCACACTACAGGCAACGCGCCGAGCCTTGCGCGATGCCAATCTCACTGTTCAAGACATTAAAGGCGTTGTCATGGTTGGCGGCTCCACACGCATGCCGCAGGTGCAACAGGCGGTGGGTGAGTTGTTTGATCAAATACCATTGAATAATCTTGATCCCGACAAAGTCGTCGCCTTGGGCGCTTCAATTCAGGCAAATGTTTTGGCCGGTAATCGCAGCGCGGATGATTGGCTGTTGCTGGATGTGACCCCGCTGTCACTGGGTATTGAAACTATGGGCGGTCTGGTAGAAAAAATCATACCGCGCAACAGTACGATTCCGAATGCACGTGCCCAGGAGTTCACCACTTACAAAGACGGACAGACCGCAATGAGCATTCATGTGCTACAGGGTGAACGGGAATTGGTGAGTGATTGCCGCTCGCTGGCAAAGTTCGAATTGCGAGGGATACCGGCGATGGTTGCGGGTTCGGCGCGTATCCGAGTCACCTTTCAAGTCGATGCTGATGGACTGTTGAGTGTGTCTGCGCGTGAAATGGGCAGCGGAACTGAAGCCAGTATCGAGGTTAAACCTTCCTACGGTTTGAATAACGAAGATATCACGCGCATGTTGCAAGAATCTTCCAAGCATGCGCGCGATGATATGCTGGCGCGGGCTTTGCGCGAACAACAAACTGAAGCGGGGCAATTATTGGAGGCGGTCACCAACGCATTGGATCAGGATGGTGATGCGTTGCTTGATGCCGCAACGCAGGCACGTATACGCCACAGCGCAGACGCCTTGCGGGCGACGCTGGAGGGGAATGATCAGCAGGCCATCAAGCGCGCGATTGAAGCTTTGAATCAGGAGACGACAGAGTTTGCACAGCGTCGTATGGATCACAGCGTGACGCATGCATTGGCAGGCCACAAACTGTCGGAGTTGGAGGGATAAATGACACAGATTATCGTACTGCCACATGAGGAGTTGTGCCCCAAGGGCACTTTGTTTGATGTCGAGCCGGGAACCTCTGTTTGTGATTCATTGCTTGATCACGGTATTCCAATTGAGCATGCTTGCGAAAAGTCTTGTGCCTGCACCACCTGTCACGTCATCGTGCGTGAAGGATTCAACAGTTTAGTGGAAGCAACGGAACTTGAAGAAGATATGCTGGACAAAGCTTGGGGGCTGGAATCAAATTCGCGCCTGAGTTGTCAGACAATCGTCGGATTGAGTGATCTGGTGATTGAAATTCCCAAATACACCATTAATATGGCGAAAGAAGGACACGGAAAATGAAATGGATCGATGTGAACGATATCTCGATCAGCTTGTCAGAAAAACATCCTGAAGTTGATCCGAAGAAAATTCGCTTTGTGGATCTTCACAATTTGGTGATTGGATTGGAAGGTTTTGATGACGATCATCATCGTGGTGGTGAAAAAGTGCTGGAAGCGATACAGGCGGCCTGGATAGACGAGGCGGAGTGATTATACGCGCCCAAATACGCCGAGATATTCCCTGAGCCCGAAAATCCGTCATTCCCGCGCAGGCGGGAATCCAGCAAATAAGACTCGCCGCGAAGCGGTCAACACGTTGATATCGAAACTGCTTCGCAGTGTATTTTTCTCAACTGGATTCCCGCCTGCACTAAAAATAGGCAATTTGCTATTCGGCAAGCCGAGTGCAAAATTGACACCGCGGGAATGACGGGTCTAATTTAAAATTTGAGATAATTGATTGAAATGAGCAGAGAATGAATAAACTATTAGATATATGGCGCACCGCCTCACCCCGCTGGTTATATCTCGCAGGCGCAATCGTTGTTGGGATAATGTTTGCTTCCGCACTTTATCTGCAATACGTGTTGCGCCAGGAACCTTGTCCTTTGTGCATGGTTCAACGCGTCACCTTCATTGCTATCGGCGTTGTATTTTTCATAGCGGCACTGCACAACCCCAAACAAATAGCTGCCCGAGTATATAGTGGGTTGATTGTAATTCTTGCCTTGACCGGCGTGGCGGTCGCGAGTCGGCATATCTGGATTCAACATCTACCCAAAGACCAAGTTCCTGCATGTGGCCCCGGCTTGGACTTCATGTTGAAAAATTTTCCCATGGCCGATGTATGGCAGGAGTTAATGCACGGCTCTGGCGAGTGCGCTGCTAAAGGCTGGACGTTCCTTACACTGGGTATTCCTGAATGGTCGCTGATCTCTTACGTATTGCTCGGTCTCTGGGCGTTCTTGCTATTGCTACGCAATGCAAATGGCGATGTCCATAGATAAAGTGAGTCTTTTTTTAACTCACATACTAACTGAAGTGTTTTGAAAAAATGACTAACGCTACTAGCAGACATAGACTTTTATTCCACTTCAATAGTCCATCCCGTTTGCATCGTTCGATAAATCTGTGGTTTGCACTCGCCTTGATACCCGGCTATTTTTTGTTGGGCCGTAGCGATGCTAGCTGCCTCAAGATGAAACTCCATGCGCAATTCAAATTCGCGCGACTCATCCGGCATTAATGTTGCGACACGCCCCTGAGACTTTTCGTAAGAACGGGGGTTAGGGAAGTTAATGCCGGGTTCCAATCCGGCAACATATCCGTTTCGCATCGAATCGGTGTTTTTCCACAAAGTAAAAAAGGGTAATTGCAAAATATTGAAGTGGATACTTACACCTCTTGTGCAAGATGCGTTTTTTAAAAGCACTTGAGAATTTCCGTCGGCATCCCCGAGTAGTTCCAAAAAATATACTTGTTCTTGAAAGCCCGCTTCAGGAGCAGAAAAGGTTGACCATTGATCAACACCTTCTTCGGCCCGCTTGGTGCGGGGAACTAAGGTCTTTACAGCGGCAACGACTTCTGCTCCCTTCTCAAGAAATGGCGAACTAAAATTAATGTGATACAACAATTGAAACTCACCAGGCAGATCAGAAAGATTGCAGACTTTATCGCGAATAATAATTTCTTCTGATTGTATCCGGCTCGTTATCTCCGAAGTGAGTGCTAGTTTTTGAGATTTGAAGCGTGATTCTTCTACATGACCAATGACGCTAATAGACTGCGAGTCATCGTTAAAACCCGTTTCAACTTTAAACGCCGGGAGGTTGGAAATTTTTCCGTGTAGCGGATACTTTAGTTTACCTTGAGCATCAAACTCCGGCGCACCATTACTCTCAAGACCACAGCGACAAAATAATTCATCAAAACCGGCCAGCCACCCTAAACCACTTTCTTCATGGGTTGGCACGAATTGAGGATGTACCGGGCCTCGAACAGGAGATTGCCATCCAATCTCAATTTCATCAATCCATGCCTTCCAAATTCCCATACCCCGTTCAGGTAGTAACCAAAATTTCAAACGCCCGTTATCGACTTCAATGATTTCCATTCCGCCACGCAAGCCGCCATATAGCTTGCGAGTACTCACCGCATAATTTGCATTGTTGGTTTTGGTATCTGAGTGACTATATATCAGTTGCGCTATGTCGTTAATGTGGTTGTCGATGATCTTGATTAATGCGCTAGCCATGATGCATATCCCTGTTCAATAAGCAGACCATCGACTTCGCTAGCGGAAGGCGGGTATGGTCCGGCATGAGTTGCCGCTAGCGCAGCCGCCGCTGCTGATATTTGAAGATGTGCTGAAAAATCGGCTGTCGGGCGCAACAAGATACTGGACATCCATCCGGCCATGGAGGCATCGCCGCAGCCAACGGTGTCAACAACTTGCACAGTAAATGCCGACTGTTCGAACACCTTGTCAGACGTGAATAGCGTCATCCCCTCGGCACCTCTCGTCAGCAGAATTTGTGCTGAGGGCGCCAATGCGCGCAGCGCTATCAGTCCATTCTCCGGATCAAGGCCGGGAAATAATCCAAGCAGATCATCATCAGAAACTTTTATATAAGTGGACATTGATGCAATGGCACGGAATGTATCAGCGTAATCGGGCGTATTCGCCTTGCTGCGAAAATTGGGATCAAAGGCGATGCGCTTGCCGGCAGCTTTTGCCGCGTTCGCTTCTGCCAGCAATTTGGTAGCAAGTGGTTTGCGCATCAAGCTGATGCCGCCGAAGTGAACTATCTCTGCGGCAATACGCCAGCCTACCGGAAGTTGCGCAGGGTCGAAGTGCAGGTCTGCACTATCAGCACCAATAAAATAATATTCCGGTGGATGCTGTGACACCACCATTGCCAGAAGCGGTGCGGCATCTACCCGTTGCAAAAAGCGTCTGTCGAGACCCGCCGCGTTGCCGGCGGTTTCAAGCCGGTCTCCAAAAAGATCATTACTGACCGCACCGGCAAATGCTGTCGACACGCCAAGCCTTGCACCCACACGCGCCACATTCCAGCAGGCACCTCCTGGTACTGCTAACCAGCGGTCATCTTCCTGTCTGAGCATGTCAGTCAGGGCTTCGCCAAACACAACGTAGCGGGGAAAACGATTCACCGTAAAATCTCCTGAAAGTTTAGCTTGCGTATCAAGCTGTAAATTGTCGGACAATAACTAAGCCTCTGTGCCACAACCAAAGTGAACAATGTGTATATGGGTGGCGAAATACCTGCGATAGAGCGAAAGCGCCATGAATTGGGTGAAAAATTTGTAACATTCATTATTTCTCACGAATTTTGCCTGAATGAGTTATTCCACTATATAGAGCCGGCTGGCTTCTTAGTATCTATGTCAATTGCAATTGGTGATACAAGCGCTTCTGCATAGCCACGTGTTTGATCAACGATCTCAGCGTTCAGTTTGTCGTTCACGCCAATCCTTGCATTGGCTTCCGCCTCAGTCATTCCCCAGCTTTGACAGTGACGACTGACCAAGCGTCTCATTGCCGTTTCCATGTTTTCGTCTAAGAACCAGACATGATCAAACAAGTTTTTTAAATTCCATTCAGGATTCCGCAACAACAAATACAGCCCCTCGACCAGAATCAAGCGTACTGAAGGTTCAATATGGATTGCATTGGGAACGGGATCGCCAACGCCGTGGTCGAAATCGGGCCAATACGCATTCATGTAGTGACCACTGAGTTTCTGTTGATGCAGTTCTTCAAGCTTACGGGCTAACTTGCGCGAGTCAAAGGTCCAGGGTGCACCTCGTCTAGATCGGTCATTTTTGGGCGGTGGCAATTGAGCCAACTCAGCAAGGCTATAGTGGAATCCATCCATGCCGACAGTTTGCATGACGTTTGCATGCGCATTTTCATTGACCTTGTTGGCCCAAATTTTTGCCTGCGTACTTTTGCCGGCGCCAGGCAGGCCAACCAAACCGACCACGATGCGCGCGCTTCCAACAGCGGGAACGAGTGAGAGCAGGGTGGCAATCGGATCGGTAATGACTGCGGTCATTGTCAATGTGCCAGGAGTTCCGCAGGGAGCTGATCGACTGATAATGCGCCTGTCATGACTGCCACAGTATCGCTCATGCTGATCTTTTTGGGATTGACCACAGCCACACGTTTGCCTAATCGGGCGATGTGAATGCGGTCGGCAACTTCAAAAACGTGCGGCATATTGTGTGAAATCAATACCACGGGCAAACCCTTGTCGCGCACGCGGCGAATGAGTTCCAGCACCATGTTGCCTTCCTTTACTCCCAGTGCCGCAGTCGGCTCATCCATAATGACCACGTGTTGGGCAAAAGCGGCTGCACGCGCCACGGCCACGCACTGCCGTTGACCGCCGGATAGTGTTTCCACCGCCTGCGTCATCGAGCGGATGCCGACCTTGAGATCGTTCATGCGGGCAATACTTTCTTCCAGCATTTTCTTTTTGTCTATCATGTCGAATACCGACCCCCAAAAGCCGCGACGGCGTATTTCACGACCCAGAAACAGGTTTTCGGCAATGCTCATGGCGGGAGCAACGGCCAGATCCTGGTAAACGGTCTCGATACCGGCGCGACGCGCGTCGATCGGACTTTTGAAGCGGGTGATCTGACCGTCCAAGTGGATTTCACCCTCATCAGGAATAGTGGCACCTGAAAGGCACTTGATGAGTGAAGACTTTCCAGCACCGTTGTCGCCGATGACGGCCAGAATTTCTCCGGCACGCACTTCAAAATCAGCGCCATCCAGTGCAGTAACCTGACCATAGCGTTTGACCAGGCCTTTGGCACGCATTACGATTTGGGAAGAAGCGTCGGGCGGGTTCATTAGCGTATTCCTTTACGAGACATTTGGTCAGTGGTGACGGCAAGAATTACCAAAATACCGGTCACTAACACTTGATATACAGAAGACACGCCAATGAGCGTGAGCCCATTGCGAAACACGCCCACAATCAGCGCGCCCACCAGACTACCCAGAATCACACCGCGTCCACCGAAGAGACTGGTGCCGCCTAATACCACAGCAGTGATGGCATCCAGATTTTCTGTTTGTCCGCCATTCGGGTCGCCTGAACCGGTACGCGCCACGCTCAGCATCGCGGCGATGCCGTAGAAAACACCGGCCAGCACATACACGCCCAGCAAAACTTTTTCGGTAGAGATGCCGGTGAGGCGCGTTGCCTCCGGATTGTTACCCACGGCGTAGACATGGCGACCGGCTGCAGTTTCGCGTAGCCACAACCAAACCAACACATATAAAGCCAGCATCAAAATCACACCATAACCAATCGTCGTATCACCCAGCTTAAGGATGTTGCCCAGCCAATTCATACCATCCGGAATGTTGGTGATGGTTTGCGCGTGCGAATACAGTTGAGTGCAGGCGAAGGCGATATTTAACGTGCCCAAAGTCACAATAAAGGGCGGCAGTTTGATACGTGTCACGAGCAGGCCATTGAGTAAACCAAAAGTCGCGGTAGCGGCGATGCCGCAAGCGATGGCCACCGGCGCGGAGAGACCGTAATCGGCTGCAAATTTGGTCATGACGATCGTGCCCAGGGCCATTACCATGCCACAAGACAGATCAATGCCGGCAGTCAGTATGACCAGGGTCTGACCAATGGCGAGCACACCCACCACCATGACTTGCTGAAAAATCAATGAAAAATTCTGAGTGGAAAAAAAGCGGTCGCTCTGACTGGCAAAGAATGCGCATGCAAGCAGCAAGGCGATAAAGGGTCCCAGAGAAGCGATCGAGGGAAGCTTGGAAATAATGTTTTTCATAAATTTGGCGAGGATCCCGGTTGGTGCAACCAGCGTATGCTCTTAAGAAAAAGTGAGTTGCTTTGCCTCAAGAACATCGCGTGAGCGGGGCTGTCATACGACAGGCCCACTCATCGCACTTTGAGTAAATTACTTGTTACCCCAGCACAATGCAGTGCCGACTTTGACGTCCTTGCTGTCCACGCCTTTCATGGCATGTGCAGTAATCAGGGTCACACCCGTGTCGGTGTAGCCGGTTTGACGTTTGCCATCTTTGGCGTATTGAACACCTGCTGCCACACCCAAGGCCGCCATCTTCAACGGATACTGCTGGGAGGTCGCAGCGATGACACCCGCACCCACGTTTTTTACACCTTCACAACCACCGTCAACAGAAACGATCACCACGTCTTTTTCCTTGCCAGCGGCTTTCAGTGCCTTGAAGGCGCCGGCAGCGGCAGGTTCGTTAATAGTATAGACCACATTGATGGCCGGATTCTTTTGCAGACAGTTTTCCATCCCGGTTTGACCTTTTGCAGCGTCACCATAGCTGTCAGCAGAGCACACTACTTCCGCTGGTGTGGCCAATTCATTGCTGCGTGCTTCCAATGTTGTCAATCCGAATCCCTTCAAGAATCCGTTATGACGCTGTGCGCCGACAGGGTGTCCGGGGAACAAATCTAGCGTCGCGATCACCGGTGTCTTGCCATTCAGGGCGGCTTTGGCATATTGACCGATCAGAACTCCTGCCTTGTAATTGTCTGTTGCGAAGAGGGCATCAGCACCGTCAACGGGGCTATCCAGAGCAATCACTTGCACGCCTTGGGCTTGAACTTTCTTGATGGTTGGTATGATGGCATCGCCAGTCGAGGTGATCAGAATTGTTTTTGCGCCCGCAGCGGTCATATTTTCCAATGCACTGATTTGCGAGGCGGTATCGCCATCCTGCTTGCCAGCGGCACTCATGAGTCTTGCACCAGCCTTCTTCGCTGCAGCGTCAGCGCCTTCTTTCATTTTAACGAAGAAGGGATTGCTGTCAGTTTTTGTGATCAAGCCAATGACAGTTTCTTCAGCAAAGGCTGACGTTGTGGCAGACGCTGCAAATGCAATTGCCGTAAGACTTAATAGACTAAATTTATTGAATACATGTTTCAACTTTACATTCTTTTTCATGTTTGATTCTCCCCAAATTGATGACTGCCGGTTAAAGTTAACTGACCACTTGCTGCCCCATGCACGGATCAAATCGATCAACGTCCCTTGCAAAGGATTGGGAACGGATATTGGTATGCCCTGTTCCAAATTCAGAATTGTATTTAGGTCTACAATGTAATAAAAGCTGACACGCGTAATTATTTTTTTAAATATATTTCTTTATATTAATGTCGCAGATTCATTTTTATTATGATATATAATATTTATGAGTCGACGAAGCAAACTTTACACGTGTAATATTGAAGCTGTCAATAGGCTAATTAATAAAAGTTTCAATTTGTGCCCTTAATCTTGGTTTAACATTTGTACTAATTGGAACTTTTACTGTTGTATTTCCCCATGTAATA
>CAIWKC010000122.1 GCA_903913145.1 uncultured Gallionellaceae bacterium
ATTTGCCAAAAAAGCTCAGTCTGTTTTCAATCCTTTGGAATTAAAGAGATATGAAAATAATTAATGTAATCTTTGAACGCATTATTCCGAGCTATTCAACATTGCTCTGTGCGGTATCGCATAAACAAGCCCTACTTGAGGTTATACAAACCGATGATCATTGCAGAAGCTTATGTATAGTGCCAAAGCAATTCCACGAAACCGCCTTCTTAGACGATATGCTATCTGCCGTGCAAAATAATGGCTGCAATGGGCACTGAGGGGTATCAGCCTGTCATTTCTTTCATCACGTTGAGCCTTGCCTATCTGATCTTTCGTAACAAAAGTGGGCAATGAAACTATTCGCCCTTAAGCGATATAAAAATTGAAGGTCTCAAACTGAAACAGGACTCGACCTTTCATGTATAGAGCCATGCTGCAACCTCAAAATCTGAATCATTCAGAAGGAACTGGCGAACTGCCCTTGCTAACGCTCTCTCCATCTTTTTCGTGTAAAGTCCAGAACGACAATGATGAAATAATCGTCAATCCACCCAATGTCAGAAATGCGTAGTGCAACGCACTGCTGACAGCGATTTGATCTGACTGAGGCAGATCGCCAAGGTACCAGCCGGCAATCAATGATCCGCATGCCAGACCAAAACTCATCGACATCTGTTGCATTGAGCTTGCAATGGTACTTGCCATGCTTGAGTCTTCTGTTTTGATATCTGCATAAGCCATAGAATTCATACTGGAGAATTGCATTGAATTAAAGAATCCCTGCGCCAATCCAAGAAAAACGATCAGCGTAATCGGCGTTGAAGAAGAAACCGTGGCGAACAGGCTGATCGTTATTCCCATCAACAGGGTATTGACGACCAAGACTTTGCGGTATCCAAATCTTCGTAATACTGAACTCGAAATTAGTTTCATACCCATCGCCGCTGCTACTGCGGGCATCATGAGAAGTCCTGATTGCCAAGCCGGGAATCCGAAACCGAGTTGATAGAGCAATGGCAACAAAAATGGGAGCCCGCCTACACCCAGTCGGGTGATGAAACCACCGATGACGGAAACTCGAAATGTGCGCACGCGAAACAACGTTAGGCGCAGAAGCGGGTAGCTGGATTGACGCGCATGCCAACCGTACGCACCGAGTAAACTCAAAGACACTAGAAACAGAATTGCTGCAGACACCGCGTCGATATGGTGTTCGCCAAACACTTCCAATACCCATGAAAGTAGTGCAGTGCCAGTTCCAAATAGTATTAGGCCGACTACATCCAGCGGCCTTGGATCCTCTCCGCGATAGTCCGGCATGTGGCGATAGATAAGCATCAGGGCAGTCAAGCCTACCGGAATGTTAATAAAGAAAATTACGCGCCACGGCAACCAGTGCACGATTAAACCTCCAATTGTCGGACCGAGCAGTGGCCCGATCAGTGCAGGAATAATCACAAAATTCATTGCCCTGAGTAACTCTGACTTTGGAAAGGTGCGAATGATGGCCAAGCGTCCTACCGGCATCATCATCGCCGCCGCCATTCCCTGCAAGATGCGCGATGCAACAAGCATTGGCACATTCAAAGATAGCCCGCAGAGTATGGACGAAAATGTAAATAGCGCCACTGCGATGCCGAATACGCGTCGAGTACCAAAGCGATCCGCCATCCAGCCACTTAGGGGAATACATACAGCCAAACTCAAAATGTAACTACTGACGATGGCTTTTAAGCTTAATGGTGCCACTAACAGGCTCGCAGCAATGGTAGGCACCGCTGTATTGACGATGGTCGAATCAAGTTGCTCCATAAAAAGAGCTGATGCTACTACCCATGGAAGATAACGTTTTACGTTCCAACTATTGATCTGAGCAGGCGTGGACTGCATTGAGAAAGGCGTTTCCAACAAATATTGTGTCAATCATAGCACTGGGAAGTAATGCACGTTTGCCCGGCACATTTAAACACGACCTCCGCTGATGAAAATTTTGGCGTAGCTACTGGTTCTTCTCGACACTTTCTGATGTAAAACTGATTGCTCGGCTTTCTAACCAATTTAACATGTAGCTCAGATTAAAAGCGATAGCGTTCTTTCCGTTTTGGAAGCATTCACTCTACTCTTGCCATTTGAATACAGGCTGAACTTCGCTGGCAAAAATAATTGCCATTCATATATTCAATCCGTTATGGCAACCCTCAAAATTAATTGAACCCAATTAAATTGATTAATTCAATGGCACGATTCTTGTAAG
>CAIWKC010000123.1 GCA_903913145.1 uncultured Gallionellaceae bacterium
ACGCTGGTGTGTCCCTGCAAAAGTGGCCGCAAGGGCGATGAATTTTGCAAGGCGGAGAGCTCAATTACGCGATAACCGATTGCCCTGTACGGTGCAAGAGTTGCGCGGGCTGCCTCCGTTGGCAAGTCACATTTATTTAACACGATGAGTGTTTCAATTTGTTGATCGTGCGCAGCGATCAGGCAACGCGCAAGCAATTCATCATTGAATGAAGGCTCGACCGCTACCACGCAAATGATCTGGGTGACATTCGCAGCAATAATTTTTTGTCGGTAAGCATCCGAGCGATAGAGGAGAGAGCTACGCGGCAGCGTGCGTTCGATTACGCCCTGATTGGCTGAACTGCGTTGTATCTCTACCCGGTCACCGCAGGCAACCTCGCTTTTTTTTCCACGAGGAACGCCTTCAATTATTTCCCCATCATTGAGTTCGACCAGATAGTGCCGCCCGAAAGCGGCAGTGATCAGACCTTGCTGTATCTGCGTGTTAGTCAAAGCAGGGTTGAACTCATGGGAATTTGTAGTAGAGCTTGTTTAAATAGGCGCCCAGATTTTGTTCGTCTTGGGCAGAGAGATTCACTCCTGCGTTGCCGCCGCAAAAGTTGATTTGTTTGATGAGTTGAGATGGATTGCGCACTTTGTGGTCTGGCCGGGTAAATATTTCGCTGCCATCGCCACCTTTCATTTCAATGTGGCATCGGTTGCAATGACTCTGTTCGAATAATTTTTTGCCTGCTTCAAAATTTCCCGTTTCAAACGGAGCAGCCTGTGCCACTCCAACCGTCAGTGCCATTATCAAAAATATTTTCAATTAAATTTCTCCTAAAAATAGTAATGCGTTTCAGAATATTGCTGTAATTGTGTGTTATTCAAAACAATACCGAGCTTATGGAAATTTATAGTAGAGTTTGTTCAAATACGCCGCCAGATTTAGCTCGTCTTGGGCTGATATATCTATCGCTGTTTTGCTGTCGCAGATTTTGAGGTGCTTGATGAGCATGGTTGGGTTAAGTACTTTACGATCCGGGCGGGTGAATATTTCGCTGCCATCGCCGCCTATCATTTCAATGTGGCAACGCTTGCATTCAGCTTGCTCGAATACTTTTTTGCCGGCGGCAAATTTACCCTTGGGGAAAGGGTCGGCTTGTGCGGTATTAACCAGCAGCAACAATATCAGTAATATTTTCATTTTCATATCTCCGTTAAATGCGCAATTCGCTCAAGGGCAGGTGGATGTGATTCATAAAAAGTTGCATACAGCGGGTCTGGTGTCAGTGTCTTTGCATTGTCCTGATAGAGTTTGACAAGTGCAGAACTGAGATCGTTAGCATTGGTTTGCGCGGCAGCGTAATTATCCGCCTCGAATTCGTGTTTGCGTGAATAATAAGAAGTGAGCGGTTGCAATAGAAAACTAAATACCGGCAGCACCATAAAAAACAGCAGCAAAGCAAGCGCAGTGGACTGAGTTTGTCCGGCATCCGATGGGTTAATGTGAACCCCCAAGCCTTGGTAGAACCAGGCTGATTGCATCAATTGCGCCAATACCCATAAAAATACCAAACTCAGGGCAAAAGTGAAAACGATACGTTTCATGACATGTCGATGTTTGAAGTGACCAAGTTCGTGCGCCAACACGGCATCTATCTCGGGCGGCGTTAAACGTTGCAATAAGGTGTCGAAAAAAACAATGCGTTTTGTTTTTCCAAAACCGGTGAAATAAGCGTTGCCGTGTGTGCTGCGTTTAGAGCCATCCATGACAAATAATCCGCTGGAGGTGAAGCCACAGCGTTCCATTAACTCGTCAATGCGTGCTTTCAGGGTGTCGTCTTGCAACGGCTGAAATTTGTTGAACAGAGGGGCTATAAAATTCGGGTAAATAAAAAGTAGCAGTAAGTTAAAGCTGATCCATACCCCCCATACATAAATCCACCACAGCGATCCCATTTTTCCCATTAGCCATAAAACGCCTATTAATAATGGTAAACCAAGAATAGTGCCCAGCATTATTCCTTTTAGTGCATCGAGCAAGTAAAGGCCGATGGTCATTTTGTTGAAACCGAAACGGGCTTCGATGACGAAGGTACTATATAGCTCAAACGGCGCTTCCAGTATTGAACTGATGATGAGTACGGCAATAATGATACTGATACCTTGCAACATTGAGTTGTGGAAGGTAGCGAGCGAGCAGTCAGTCAATAGTTGGATGCCGCCGCCCAAGGTGAAAGCCAATAATATAATTGCTTCGAACACAATGGATAACAAAGACAAGCGTGTCTTGGCACTGGTGTAATCAGCAGCCTTTTGATGCGAACTGATTTCGATCTGCTCGTGAAATGCCGCGGGCACACGATCTCGATGAGCGCTGATGTGTTGCATCTGGCGTATAGCCAACCAGAGCTTCATTATGGTGGTAAGTAGTAATGCGCCAATAAATAGGGTGGTGAATATTGATGTTGTCATCTGATCTCGAAATAAGTTAGCACACTAAAGTGACTGTATACGAAGTGTGCTGTTGTGCCACAATACGCGCCGTAAATTTTAATAATAAACAGGATGTGAATTATGGCACAAAATCAAAATTACCTTATCTGGTTGGATATGGAGATGACAGGACTCGTTCCCGAAACTGATCGCATTATTGAAATCGCGATGGTTGTCACCGATAACGATTTGAATACGGTAGCTGAAGCACCGACGCTGGTGGTGCATCAGCCTGATAGCATATTGGATGCGATGGATAATTGGAATAAATCCACTCATGGCAAGTCGGGATTGATTGATCGAATCAAAGCGTCAACCTTGGATGAGGCTCAGGTTGAAGAACAATGTTTAGCTTTCCTGAAAGAACACGTGCCCGTCAGAACCTCACCGATGTGTGGCAACTCCATTTGCCAGGATCGGCGCTTTATGGCGCGCTGGATGCCCAAGTTGGAAGACTATTTTCATTACCGCAATCTTGATGTCAGTACACTTAAAGAATTGGCCAAACGCTGGAAACCGGAAGTGGCTTCAGGTATTAAGAAACACGGTAAACATGAGGCCTTAGCCGATATCTACGAATCAATCGAAGAGATGAAGCATTATCGCGATAATTTCCTTAAGCTGTAATTCCGTAAACCCATGTATGCCTAAGAGTCGTGAAATTATTGAAGGCTAACTCCATCGCCTTTATCAGCGTTTTTTCATGTAGTGATTGACGTGTTAGCCAATAGTGCGTAGAATCTTTCCTCTTCACTGACGCGGGGTGGAGCAGTCTGGCAGCTCGTCGGGCTCATAACCCGAAGGTCGTAGGTTCAAATCCTGCCCCCGCAACCCAGGAATAAAGTTTTTGGTTTTTTGGTGTGAAATAAAAATAGAGTTGACGGTTTCATTTCAATCTATATAATGCGCACCTCTTCGCTGCCACGGTGGATGGAGAAGTGGTTTAAGGGTTCTTTAAAATTCAAATAAAACAATCGATTAGTGTGGGTATGTGCGCTGAGGAAGAGTAATACTATTTACGCAAGTAGATGGTGTTGTCGACTCAAGACATAAAAGAAGTAACTCACACTAAACGAAGATACAAAAAAGTAAATTCGCTTTGAGTGAGATCAGTCTGGGGTTTAAAGCCCGGACTTAAAATTGCTAGATAAGATTGAACTGAAGAGTTTGATCCTGGCTCAGATTGAACGCTGGCGGCATGCTTTACACATGCAAGTCGAACGGCAGCACGGGGGTAACCCTGGTGGCGAGTGGCGAACGGGTGAGTAATATATCGGAACATGTCCGGAAGTGGGGGATAACGTAGCGAAAGTTACGCTAATACCGCATATGCCCTGAGGGGGAAAGGAGGGGATCGCAAGACCTTTCGCTTTCGGAGTGGCCGATATCAGATTAGCTAGTTGGTGAGGTAAAGGCTCACCAAGGCGACGATCTGTAGCGGGTCTGAGAGGATGATCCGCCACACTGGAACTGAGACACGGTCCAGACTCCTACGGGAGGCAGCAGTGGGGAATTTTGGACAATGGGGGCAACCCTGATCCAGCCATTCCGCGTGAGTGAAGAAGGCCTTCGGGTTGTAAAGCTCTTTCGCCAGGGAACAAGAAAGTGGTGATAATAACGCCATGATTTGATGGTACTTGGTAAAGAAGCACC
>CAIWKC010000124.1 GCA_903913145.1 uncultured Gallionellaceae bacterium
CGTCTGCATCGGCAAACCTATCTTTTATGTACTGGTTTAATTTTTCTATCAGTTCCACATTGGAGCTAATATTTTTTTCACCCGCTCCAATCATCACCTCACCTTCTTGATTCGACGTAGTCACCGTGGTGATCAGCTCATTGATGAGGCCGTCAATGGCTTGCAAACGCTCCATGATATCAGTAGCTGAGCGTTCTGTTTCAATTGTAATCGCTTGTAATTGATCTTTAAGTAACTTGACAAGGGAAGGTAGATCAGCGAGGTCTTTTGCCACGTTAGCGATGACTTCTTCATGCCCTGTGATGGTCTGTTTTAGTTGTGTTTGCGCACTAGTCAAACCTAGTGAAACGTCTTTATAGAGCGCATTTGAAACGATGTTGTTAACAATAAAACTTACGAAGACAATAATGCTGGTTCCTATTGAATCTGCAAAATGGTCTTTCAGGCCAACCATCGAATGTAACCAATCGTGGAAAGGTGCATGAAGCAAAAACACCGCTAATCCACACGCAAGTGAAGTGAAAGTAGCTACAACTATTTGGCGTTTTTTTATTTTTTTTGCATCCAATGACATTTGTAATTTGTATCAATAGTGCTCAAATTTATTTAATCACCAATTTTATAGTGCCTATCAATTGTTCTGCATTGACAGGCTTTACCAGCCAACCCGAAGCCCCTGCCGCTTTGGCCTCATCACGTTTAGATTGTTGAGACTCGGTTGTGAGAAATAAAATGGGCATAAAGCGCAAGTTGGGGAGTTTGCGCACCTCCTTGATAAATTCGATTCCGTTCATGCCGGGCATATTGAGATCGGTTATGAGTAAATCCGGTTTCAATCCTCCGTTGAGTAATTTCAGTCCTTCATCCGCACTGGATGCTTTTTCAAATTCATATCCTGCTTTGGTCAGGATGGCACCGATGCTGAGTAAGATAGTCGAAGAGTCATCGACCAAAAATATTTTCTTCATAATATTGATATTCCTTTGCTTAATTGCGAATACAAATTAACTCTATTGTTTCCGGTAAGTTGTTCCAGCGTTTATATTTTATTTCGGCAAACTTTAAATTTGCATATTTGATTTTCACCTTGAAGCACCGCTTTGTCTACCAGTATCTATAAAAGTTAGCGTTAGTTGGAAACCAGATATCACTAAACCTGAATATTTTAGTATGTTTTAATATTTATTGCGCAAAGGCATTTTGGGGTATGAAATGGGTGCAAAATCGACGTTCAAATCCACATTGAATAACGCACTATTATATTTTTCTTAAGTGCCTGCGAAATTAGCGAAACATTCAAAGCTTGGCTTGGTTACTTTTCGTTTTCACATAATTGCTTGCATGGAATGCCATCACCCGTCTTGTCCAGAGACTTTACTCCGCAGCGTGTATAGTAAAAATACGCTTCTTCGCAAGAATTCATTTGTGAGCAATGATTCTTGTGTCCGCAAGTCGTATCATTGAATACACCTATTCTAGAATGAGTGTTTGACGTTTTCTTTTGTTTTTTTTGATAATTGGATCTGGTTGGCGGATGAGTC
>CAIWKC010000125.1 GCA_903913145.1 uncultured Gallionellaceae bacterium
AAGAGACGAATACTTCGAAAGTATTTATCGTCCGAAGCAATCTCAGCGCATCCACGCTGCAAGCTTGCAATATCTTCCGAATTTTCCAGAAATATTTCTGCCTCTATTTTTCCGCTTAAATAATGCAGGACTATATGCGAAGTCGGAGGGAGTTCTTTGCCGAGACGATTGCTTAGATGCGCCAACAGCAGATGGCGTTGAGGTAAGCGTGCATTGGGCTTCGCTTGCATGTCATCTTCCGAATCGATATGCACCATCACATCCATTACATGATGTTCTTTAAGTACGGCAGCCCGTGCAGCTTCGGCAATGTAATGTCCTTCAGAAACGCTTATTTTTGAATCAACGATGATATGAGCATCAACTAATGCATTGTCCGCCATTTTGCGGGTGCGCAATTCATGCAGACCAAGTACACCCGGGGTAGACTTTAGCGTATTGCGTATGGACTGCACCTCCTCTTCACTCAGCCCGGTGTCAACCAACTCAGCCATTGCTTCACGTGCAAACGAAATACCCATATGTGCGATCATTATTCCCACAACCGCAGCTGCAATAAGATCGAGAAAGGTGTAGCCTAAAAGATTGCCGATGATGCCGACAATAACAACCAGGGAGGAAGCAGCATCAGAACGGGCATGCCAAGCATTAGCGGTGAGCATTTGTGAGCGCACACGTTGCGCCACAGCCAACATATAGCGGAACATCCCTTCCTTCGCTGCAAGAGCAATGATGGCGAACCATAATGTGAAGGGTTGAACGGATTGGACTTGATCGGAATGCTGTAATCTCATACCGGCTGCAATCAACAATCCGACACCGAGTGCGGCTAGGCTAACACCCAGAATAAGTGAAGCGGCGGTTTCAATACGCGCATGTCCATAAGGATGCTCGGCATCGGCATGTCGATTGCCGTGACGATTAGCGAATAGGACGAGAATATCCGAAAGCAAGTCGGCAAATGAATGCAAACCATCGGCCATTAACGATTGCGACTTGCCGAAAAATCCTGCCAGCACTTGCATGATGGAGAGCAATAGATTAATTGCAATACTGATCCAGGTGCTTTTCTTCGCTGCAGCATAACGTGCCGGGTGGGCTGGCTCGAAAACTGTAAACTTGTCCTGATTTTGCGGGTGATTGTGTTTATTCATTGGGTTTGGGTATAGTGGGAACTCTGTCGCACAGGATAACATTTGCGCGCCTAATAATGAACTAATTCAGGAGTCTCAACATGGGTAATATTTCCGCAATATTAGAACAGGCACGGCAGCGTAGTAATCAAACCAACGCGCCTTATTCAGGAGCATTACTTCCTGGTGAAGCATATCAAATCCTGCAATTGGCACCTGGGGCAAAGCTTGTGGATATTCGCAGCAAAGCCGAATTGGATTTTGTTGGACGCATCCCAAATGCAGTAGAAATTGAATGGGCAACGTATCCCGGGATGAAACCAAATCCGCATTTTTTAGCTTCGCTTGAGCAACAAGTGGACAAGGAATCGCTGGTAATGTTTATTTGTCGCAGCGGGGCACGCTCACATAATGCGGCAGTTGTCGCTGAACAAGCAGGTTACAACGAAGTTTACAATATTGTCGAAGGCTTTGAAGGCGACAAAGATATTAAGGAACAGCGAAACAAAGTGAATGGTTGGCGTGCAAAAGGATTGCCTTGGGTGCAAAGTTAAGATTAACTGACTCAAATAGAACTATGGAAACATACGCTAATAATTGAAAGTGTAATTTTTTGACGGCGTGTTTTTTTAAAATCAAAAAACTTTAAGGTGGATAAAATCTTTGCTTCGATTAACTAGATTTCACGCGATATTTTTAGTAGCAGTATTTATTGTTTCGCAAGCATGGGCGGCAGGCGGACCGCCGATGATTACCGACGACCCTGGTACACCGGGTGACGGTCATTGGGAAATTAACATTGCAGCACTGTCAAGCACCACTAAAGACGCATCTACGTATCAACTCCCTCTAACTGATATTAATTATGGTGTTGGTGACCGAGCTCAACTCAAGTTTGAAATGCCCTGGTTATTCCAAGAGGAAAGAACAGGAACGAGTCGAAATGGGGCGGGAGATGCGTTGGCCGGAGTTAAATGGCGCTTCTACGATGCGGGAGACAATGCTTGGCAAATTTCCACCTATCCGCAAATTTTATTTGGATTTCCCCTATTAGATCCGCCAAATAGAACGGGCCTGGAAGATGCAGGGACGAGTTACTTATTGCCTGTGGAGTTTGAACATGGCTTTGAAGATTTTGATATTAATTTTGAATTGGGCCGATGGTTTCGTCCTGTTCAGACAGGTGATAGTTGGATTGCCGGGTTTGTGCTGACTCGCGAAGTCAGGAAAGGACTTGAACTGATTGCGGAAATACATGACGAGAAAACTATTCTATCAGTGCAGGATGAACTGATTCTAAATTTTGGCACACGGTATGATTTATCTGAAAAATATACGCTGCTGCTGTCTGCGGGGCGCGATTTGCGCAATTCCTTAAATGCGACTAATTCACTGTTGACCTATGTTGGCTTGCAAACTAGGTATTAAATCTGCCGGGGACAAACTTATCGCTTATATGCCATTTTGATGAAGAATATAAACAATTGCCGAGGCACTGAGGCAATATATCCCAAACAAAGACCAGCGACCATTTTCCAACCAATTTGAAAGCCATTTAAGTGCCACGAGGCCGGCGATAAAGCTAAACACCATTCCTAAAAGGCTCGGTATGAATATTTGAGACAGGCCGGATACTGAAGAAGCAGAAGTATGTTGCTCATGCAACAATCTCATTACCTCACGGACAATAATAGGGGGTGTGAGAACGACAGCTAAAGCGAAACTGAACTCCTCTATTTTTCTTCTCGAAATACCTAATAGCAATCCGGTAGATATGGTTGCTCCGGAACGAGAGAAGCCGCGAAAGGGCAAGCAAATACCTTGAACCGCGCCCACATAGCAAGATTCTTTCAAACCTAAAACTCGTTCTACTGCGGAAGCAGAGCGATTTTTAATTCCAGCATAAAGTATCAACAAACCTACTGTTGCAAGTGCCGCGGAAATTAAATTCATGTTACCGAAAAGTTGCTCAATTTCTGCATGAGGTACATCTTTCATGAAAAATTTCTCAATCAAGAATTTCAATGTCAGGCCTGCTATACCGGTGACCAAGGTGGCTGCCACAATAAACTTTAGCGAGTCCAAAAAAACTTTCTTTGATGAAAAGAAACTTTCTTTCCAGGATTTCCAAAAATAGAAAATAACCGCAAACATCGTGCCGGTATGAAGCATAACCAGCAAGAGGGTCATTTCCGGTGCGGTTGGATCCAGCCCCATGAGTTTCTCTGCCACAATGACGTGAGCCGAACTCGAAACTGGCAATAATTCAGCAGCCCCTTGAATAATGGCAAGAATTAGTATTTGTATTAATGTCATCTGAATTGAATCCTGATTTAAATATATTGCCTCAACATCAAGTTTTATCGCTTAGTGCTACGGCGATGCGAAAATTAACCGAGCGTCGATCTTCATCGCTCATCTCCACCCAACGTGTGATTTCATCGAAGGTTCGCAAGCAACTGCGGCACACATCATCTCCCAAAACAGTAGTGCAATGACCACTGCAAGGAGAACAGGGTGTAATTTCAGCAAACGAAAAACTTGGTTGGGACTGCATGCTTACAATTATACCTGCCACTATGCTGAAGGTTCAGTTAAACGGGCGACAATTTTGCGCACGAAAGGCGCGACAACCAATACAGCTGGGAATGCAATCGGCCATGCGGTCAAGAATCCTTTCCTCCATTGCTGGAGGAAATCGGGTGTTAACCCTTGGTTGGCGAATACGACTGAGCCGGAAATGATTGTCACCATGATGATGGACAATAAACCACCAAATAAAAAATTATTATATTTTGCGGGTATTTTCTTCAATTTTGATTTCTTAAAAATTAAGGGCGTGTAGCCAATTCCAATTTGGTGAGCCATTTCAATGCGTGTTCACGTGAAACGCCACACATTTCTGGTGAAGACTGAATTCCAAGGCAAAACGCTGGGCGGTTATAATAACCAAGTACATTACAACGATATTCATCCGAGAGTTGCGCACAACGAGAGCCTGCCGGTTTCCCGTCTGGCATTCCCGGTAGTGGAGAATTAATGGAAGGGGCGATGCAACAAGCCCCACAACCTTCTCTACACTTCATCATTAAGCCTTGTGATAAACCTCTGCACCTTGCTTAACAAACTCTATAGCCTTAACTTCCATGCCTTTTTCAAGCGCGGCTTGTTCAGAGAGTCCTTCCTTAGCGGCGAAATCGCGCACGTCCTGGGATATTTTCATTGAACAAAAGTGTGGCCCGCACATGGAGCAGAAGTGGGCTATTTTGGCTGACTCCTTGGGCAGCGTTTCGTCGTGGAATTCACGCGCACGATCCGGATCAAGGCCGAGATTGAATTGATCATCCCATCGGAATTCGAATCGTGCTTTGCTCATGGCGTTGTCGCGCACCTGTGCGCCGGGGTGACCCTTGGCCAAGTCTGCAGCATGTGCGGCGATTTTATAGGCAATGATGCCTTCCTTCACATCGGCCTTGTTGGGAAGCCCCAGATGTTCTTTGGGCGTGACGTAGCACAGCATGGCAGTGCCAAACCAACCAATCATCGCCGCACCGATAGCGCTGGTAATGTGGTCATAGCCGGGCGCAATATCCATGGTGAGCGGGCCAAGCGTGTAAAACGGCGCTTCATGACACCACTTCAATTGCAGATCCATATTTTCTTTGATCATGTGCATCGGAACATGGCCGGGGCCTTCGATCATCACTTGTACATCATGCTTCCAAGCGATTTCAGTGAGTTCTCCCAGCGTTTTCAATTCACCCAATTGAGCTTCGTCATTGGCGTCATAGATCGAGCCGGGACGCAGACCATCGCCGAGCGAGAAGGTCACATCGTAGGCTTTCATGATTTCGCAAATCTCTTCAAAATGCGTGTAGAGGAAATTCTCTTTGTGGTGAGATAGACACCACTTGGCCAAGATAGAACCGCCCCGCGATACGATACCGGTCATGCGATTGGCGGTCATCGGGATGTAACGCAGCAATACACCGGCGTGAATGGTAAAATAGTCCACACCCTGCTCGGCCTGCTCAATTAACGTGTCACGGTAAATTTCCCAAGTCAGGTCTTCGGCTTTACCATTCACTTTTTCCAACGCCTGATAGATCGGCACCGTACCAATGGGCACGGGAGAATTGCGAATAATCCATTCGCGCGTTTCGTGGATATGTTTGCCGGTGGAAAGATCCATCACCGTATCACCGCCCCAACGTATCGCCCAAGTCATCTTTTCCACTTCCTCCTGAATGCTGGAGCCAAGAGCAGAGTTGCCAATGTTGGCATTTATTTTCACCAAAAAATTGCGCCCTATAATCATCGGCTCGATTTCAGGGTGATTTATATTGGCAGTAATCACGGCACGACCGGCCGCAACCTCGCTGCGTACAAACTCCGGAGTAATTTGTTTAGGCATATGTGCGCCAAAGTTTTCTCCGACGTGCTGCTGTAACATCATCGCTGAAAGACCTTCGCGTTTTTGATTTTCACGTATGGCGATAAATTCCATTTCCGGTGTGATAATGCCTTGCCTCGCATAATGCATTTGAGTCACGTTTTTGCCCAATTTGGCTTTGCGCGGTGTGTGTTGCAGATTAAAGCGCATCTCTGCGAGAGCCGGGTCGTTCAAACGTTGCTGCCCATATTCGGAAGTGAGTTGCGTCAATGGTTCGGTATCGTTACGGTCGGTTATCCATGCGGCACGCATTTCAGCCAAGCCAGAACGAATATCAATCTTGACCGCCGGGTCAGTATAGGGTCCGGAACAATCGTAGACGTAAATTGGTGGATTAACCTCTTCGCCAGAATTGGTATGTGTCGAAGTTTGGATGATTTCTCGCATTGGGACGCGAATGTCGGGACGGGATCCCTGCACGTAGAATTTGCGCGAATTCGGCAATGGTTTAATCGCTGCTTCGTCAACATGCGCGGAACTGGCAAGAAATTTGGGATTGGCGTTCATTTTGAGGCTCCAAAAAGCGGAGAGCATCGGTAGATGCTTCCCTACGACGGCATGACCCGTACAGGTTCAGAGGGTATATCTCACTCCGCCATCACGGAGACCCCTAGCGAGGCACACAAGTTACTGGAAAGGCTTTTTAAAAGCAAGTGATGGAGAGACATTGAGAAGCAAGGGTGTGCTTGCTATACTGGCGCACAATTTAACGATAAAGCTCCAAGGGAGCAAGGGATGAATAACATGGAACAAGCTCGTTTTAATATGGTGGAACAGCAGATACGGCCCTGGGACGTGCTCGATTCTGAAGTTTTGGATTTGTTGAAAAAAGTTAAACGAGAACATTTTGTGCCAGTAGAACAGCGCGCATTGGCATTCATGGATATTGAAATACCTTTGGGACATGACGTGAAAATGTGGTCACCTAAACTGGAAGCACGTGCGCTTCAAGCGCTTGCTTTAAAGCATGGCGATCAAGTACTGGAAGTCGGGACCGGCAGCGGTTACCTCACTGCACTTTTGGCAAGTCTTGCTAAACATGTAACGAGTATAGAAATCGTGGCTGCATTGAGTGCAGTGGCTGAACGCAATCTGGCCTCATATCACATTGACAACGTGACCCTGTATGTAGGAGATGCCGCAAATGGATGGGATGCGATGCAGTATGATGCGATAGTCTTGACTGGTTCAGTGCCAATGCAGCCGAACGCACTGCTAAATAATTTGAAGATTGGCGGACGTTTGTTCGCTGTAATTGGTGATGCGCCGGCGATGAGCGCATGTTTGTTTACACGTAAATCAACGAGCGAATTCGAATCTACCACGTTGTTTGAAACTAGTGTTGAGCCATTACTTAACGTGCAACAGCCTCAACGGTTTGTTTTTTAAACTTGAGACAGAAGTAGGTTTAATTTTAAAACCAGTTTCTTCTTGAAACTAAATTGTAGTACCTATAATATTAGCAATATCTAATATATATTGTTCGGTGCAAAGATAATGAAACTGTCAAAAATCGCTATACTTGTATTGTTTGCATTTGCTGAGAGCCCTTTGCTTGCTGCCGACTTGCTCGAGACCTATCATTCAGCCTTGAGTCAAGATCCGGCAATAGCTTCCGCGCGATCTTCTCAGCAAGCAGGCAAAGAAAAACTCAGTCAAGGCCGTTCTTTATTGCTGCCAAACATAAATCTG
The DNA here is from genome assembly GCA_903913145.1 of uncultured Gallionellaceae bacterium. Taxonomy (GTDB): domain Bacteria; phylum Pseudomonadota; class Gammaproteobacteria; order Burkholderiales; family Gallionellaceae; genus PALSA-1006. The sequence goes on from CAIWKC010000125.1 coordinate 7,279, forward strand.
AGTGCAAATGCAATGACAAACCAGATTTCTCCCCAGTACAACGGTGCCACTTTTTCAGATACAACATACAACAGTTCCGGCGCTACGGTCAGTTTGGTTCAACCTCTATTCCGGCAACAAAATTGGCAATCCTATTCTGAGTCAGAAATTCAGGTTGCGATTTCCGACGCCCAATATCATCAGGCAGAACATGATCTGATTCTGCGCGTAGCACAAAGTTATTTTGATGTGTTAATTGCACAAGACACAGTGGAACTGTCTGGAGCACAGAAACAAGCCATTGCTGAGCAACTCA
>CAIWKC010000126.1 GCA_903913145.1 uncultured Gallionellaceae bacterium
ACGGTTATAATAATTTGATGCATAAGGTGCATCTTCCAAAAAATTATCAGGCAACTGGGGAAAGCATCAGTTGTGATAAGCGAATTGGTCAATCCTAAAGTAAATCGATTAAAGACTGGATTTTATAGAAAGATTGCAAATGCGCCAAACAATCTGGAAATTACGCAGTGACAGAATTGCGCTCTTTTACGAATAGTTCACACTTTCTCCAATCCCCGCTCCTGTGCTTTGGCCTTATAAAACCTTAGAGAACCATAAAAAACTGGCAGAGGTTATAACTCATCCATTAAACTCGGGACCGTGTATTATTTCGCTCAAAAATTTAGGCGGGTTCAAATGGGGCGTTGATGAAAAATTCCAGTAATTCAGACTTAGAGAAAGCATTGCAATTTTGCGCAGCCGAACCTATTCATCAAATCGGTAGCATACAACCACATGGGGCTGCGCTTGTCCTGAGTTCTGAAATGCCCAGAGTAGTTCATCAAGCCAGTGCGAACCTGGCAAATTTTATCGATACTCCCCAAGATTTTGTTGCTGGCTCAGCTTTACTTGAGTTAATAAGTGAAGCCACATTAAAACAGGTTGAACAGCTAATCTGGCAAGCAAGCTCGAACAATACGGCATCCGGAAAAGTAATCGTTAATTATAAGGGCGAAAAAAATTCAATCGATGCGCATGTATATTGCGCTGAAGGAATGTATGTACTCGAATTAAGCCAGGACGAAGACCTGACGAGTGAGAGGCGATTGGCCGACTTGCTTTTGAAGATGCAGCACACCCTGCTTGATACCGGTTCAGATTCAAATATTCAACAATACTTTGACCAAATCGCCACGTTAATGCGCGAATTGACGGGCTATGACAGCGTGATGATTTACCGTTTTGATGCAAACTGGGATGGTGAAGTCATCAGCCAAAGTAAAGTGGAGGCATCCCCTTCCTATTTGGGAGTTCACTTTCCCGCGAGTGATATACCCGCACAAGCGCGGCAACTTTACACCAAAAATCTTGTAAGAGTGGTGGTTGATACTGGCGCTGTCCCGGTTCCAATTTTGCCGGCACTTAATCCGATCAGCAAAAAACCGCTTGATATGACGTATTCAGCTTTGCGTAGTCTGTCACCAATTCATATCGAGTATTTGCGCAACATCGGTGTGCAGGCTTCGATGGTGGTTTCTTTGATGTTAAAGGATCATTTATGGGGATTGATATCCTGCCACCACCTGACACCCAAAAAATCTTCAATCGGTATGCGGGAGTCTGCTGCTTTCATTACTCGATTGGCTTCTTCCAGACTAGTCGCCTTTGAGGCCATCGAACATAAAAAACTTGCCGAGAAAGCTTTCCGTCTTAATGGGGATTTACTGAAATCAATCTCAACGGAAACTGAATTCGATATTCTTCAGCGAACACTGCCCGAGTTGCAGGAGATGATGAATGCTTCGGGAATGATTGTTGTTGTTGAAGGCAAGCAATATTTGCATGGAACTGTACCGTCTTTGGACGAAATTAAAGAACTGCTCACTTGGCTTGGCGATAAGGCAAGCGAGAAAGTATTTTGTTGCGACCATCTGGCGAAGTTGTTTCCACCTGCCAATTCCTACCGGGAAATAGTTTCCGGAATGCTTGCTACTTTGCAAACAAGCGAAATGAAGAATTGTATTGTGTGGTTGCGTATGGAAAAAGCGCAAACAGTCCACTGGGCAGGGCACTATGAAAAAGGACTTTTTAAGAATACAGACGGAACTTTCTATCTGACACCACGCAAATCATTTGAGGTATGGACTGAAATTTGGCGTGGTCGATGCCTGCCCTGGTCACATATCGAATTTGGAATCGTGTCAATGTTTGCACAAGAATTTTCGCAAAGCTTGTCGGCGAAAAATCGGCGCGAGCAGTTATTGGTTGAACAGCAGGAGGCTGCAACGGAGTTTCAAAACAGCGCGATAGCCCGGCAAAAGAGTGATCAAGAAATGCTGGTGAAGCTTTCGTTAGCGGTTGAACAAAGTGCTTGTTCAATCATGATCACCAATCTGGATTCAGTGATCGAGTACGTCAATGAGACTTTTTTGAAGGTTACCGGATATAGCCGGGCAGAGGTGATTGGCAAGACACCCCGATTCCTGCATTCCGGACGTACACCTTCGTCTGAATATAAAATTTTGTGGCCCACTTTGCTTAGAGGTGAGGTTTGGAAGGGAGAATTGATTAATCGTCGTAAAGATGGCAGCGAGTTTACTGAGTCAGCCTGGATATCACCGATTAAACAACCCGATGGTCGCAGTACACACTATTTGGCAATCAAGGTAGACATTTCCGAGCGCAAGCAACAAGAAATTCTTCTTGAGAAAGCCAAAGAAAAGGCAGAGGCAGCCAATCTTGCCAAGAGTGAGTTTTTAGCCAACATGTCTCATGAAATTCGTACGCCCATGAATGGCGTCATCGGACTTTCAGAATTGGCGCTGGAGTGCGATAACATGCACGATAAACAAGATTATTTAAGAAAGATTCTTGATTCATCGAAATCGTTAATGACTATCCTGAACGACATACTTGAGTTTTCAAAAATTGAATCTCGGCAAGTTTCCTTTGTAAAAGAAACATTCGGTCTTAAGGAGTTTCTGAATAACTTGTATCGCATGTTTAATCAGTCCATTCAGGATAAAGGCCTTGAATTTTCAATTGACTGTGAAAGTACTATTCCTGAAATGCTGATAGGTGATGAATATCGGCTCAGGCAGATATTGGTTAATCTGTTGGGTAATGCTTTGAAATTTACGTCGCAAGGACAAATCAAACTTGATGTCCGTCAGGAAGAACGACATGACAGTTCTGTCAACCTCAGTTTTGTTGTCAGTGATACTGGAATCGGGATATCCAACGAAAATCTCAATCGGCTTTTTCAGACCTTCACTCAAGCCGACAATTCTATTACGCGGAGATTTGGCGGAACCGGCCTTGGTCTAACGATCAGTCGCAATTTGGCGCGCTTGATGGGGGGTGACATAGATGTTGAAAGCACACTGGGCGCAGGCAGCACATTCCGATGCAGGTTGACGCTGAATGTAGCAGATTCAGAGCAGATTGAAAAATTCAAAACGCATGAGCATTCTCTGACTGCCAAAAACAATCAGGTTGAAGTTGTCACTGCATTGACCGGCAAAAATGCTTTATTGACCGAGGACAATGAAGTCAATCAGATCGTGGCAACTAAGATGCTTGAGAAACTTGGTATTCATGTAGATATTGCTAACAATGGTAAGGAAGCGCTCCAGCGATTGAGTGAGCGTTCATACGATATTGTGTTGATGGATATCCAAATGCCGGTAATGGATGGATTGGAAGCCACGCGACGAATCCGCCAGGATACCAAATTCGCAAGCCTACCCATTTTGGCAATGAGTGCAGGCGTGATGCTGCATGAGCAAGAAAAATGCGCTGCGGCAGGACTTTCCGGGTTTATTGGCAAACCCATTGATTCAGTCGAGTTGACGAATAAACTGCTGGAACTTTGCACCGTCACCAAAATTTCTTTGGAAAATGATCATTCCGAAACGGATATTAATTTAATAAGTCTCCCGGGATTTGATTCAAAAAGACTAACCGAAGTCAGCGAGTTAATGGGGAGCAATCAAGAGGTAATGGAATTAATATTTTGTATGAGAAATGACTTTGCCCAGGTTCCATCGAAGATTAAGTCACTCTTGGCAAAGGGGAGTACCAATGAAGCAAAGATTTTATCGCACAAACTAAAAGGTTCTGCTGCAAATATTGGTGCAATCGATATCAGCAATGTGGCCGGTTCATTGGAGGCAAAAATTATCCTTGGTGAGGATACTAAAGTTGAAATTGAAAATCTGGAGCAGGTGTGGAATTCATTTTTGAGTATTCAGGAAACACCGAATTAGTCTTCCCGGGAATATCCGTTTGTCCGAGCCTTTTTATACAGCCATTACTTCGTAAATTAATTAAATTCAGTCTAAGCTTCAAAAAGGCTAAAATTAGTTACAAATTAGATCAATTTTGTAATGTGACTATAGTAATATTCAGTCAATGATTGTCTCCCTCAAAAAAATTAACTTCCCGATTTTGTTTTTGGGTTTATTTCTCGTAATTTTATGGGTTACGGGAGTGTGGTTCTATCTCAAAACAGGTAACGACAATGATGTCAAAACGCTTGTTACGAATGAGAAGATTCATGCGAATGAAATGGCCATGGATGTGGGTGATAGCATTCGACGAAATCTGCACTACGTGGAAGGAATTCCCGAAACAATCAGCAATTCAAGGCGTGTAGACAAAGCCATAGCAAAATATGGAAAAGCGATAGCGACAAAATTACCAAAAGAAACTGTAGCGAGGCTGTGGAAAGCCGATCCTGTTCTGATGGATTTGAACAAGTATTTCGAGGACTCCAAGCGCTCAATGGGGGTGGATTTGGTTTACCTCGTCAATGCGAGCGGCGATTGTATTGCCGGAAGCAATTGGGATAAGCCTGATAGTGTTGTCGGAGTGAACTTTGGTGATCGTGATTGGTTTGTACAAGTGCAATTTGGCCACCACGGAATGCAATATGCAATGGGAAGAACAACGCATGTTGCAGGGCTCTTTTTTGCATCGCCTGTCATGGTTAAAGGCCAATTCTTGGGGGCAGTAATAACTAAAATAAATGTAACCTCACTGTCTTTTCTTACCAGACAAACCGATGTTTATGTGTCTGATGACAACGGTGTCATCATTCTTGCCCATGACCCGGAACTTATATCGAAATCGGTTCCCGGAACCACCGTGAACCAGTTAAACGAAAAACAAAGAGAATCGCTCTATGGAATTAAAAACATACCGGCACTCAGTCTGGAGCCTTGGAGTGATCGACTATTTCCGGAGTTGACACTATTCCAACGTCAAAAATTTCCTTCCTTGTTGGCGACATCTGAAGTGCTTGAATACCGATTGACTGTGTATGCCAAGAGTGATTTTGCTGTACTAAGCGTTATGGAACACGATCGAAAAGTAAAGTTTTTTCTCTATAGCTTTATTGGCATTATCTTGATCATCTTCAGTGGCATTACTTTCGTCTATATGCACACGCTTCGTCGAAGTCAGCTTGAAGCGGCTTCAGCCAATCGCGCCAAAACCGAGTTTCTGGCCAATATGTCGCACGAAATTCGAACTCCCATGAATGGCGTTATTGGGATGGCGCATCTACTGCTTGATACCAAGCTCAATTCTGAACAGCAGCAATTCGTGCGCGATATCCTGGTTTCGGGAGAATCACTGTTAGTGATTATCAATGACATACTAGACTTGTCAAAAATTGAGGCAGGGAGTATGGACTTTGAAAAACTTCCATTTTCACTGCTTGACCTGACTACAAATGTCACTTCGATCATCAAAATCAAGACAGATGAAAAGGGGATTGGACTTAGGTTAAATATCGAACCAGACGTCCCTAAAAGTTTGATCGGAGATAGTCTTCGTGTCAGACAGATTTTGCTTAATCTTTGCGGAAATGCTGTCAAGTTTACGCATGCCGGGGAAGTGAAATTGTCCATAAAGCGCCAGTTAGACTCTATACTTTTTGAAGTCGTTGATACGGGTATGGGTATTCCTAAAGAAGCACTGGAGCGCCTGTTTGCGAATTTTAGTCAGGTTGATGCGAGCACTACACGAAAATTTGGAGGCACCGGCCTTGGTCTTGCAATTAGTAAACGGCTGGTTGAGGGCATGGGGGGCAAAATAGGTGTAGAGAGTGTTGAGGCGAAAGGAAGTCGCTTCTGGTTCGAGCTGCCACTCGAGGAATATTTTGAATCAGAAGCCGCCTTTGATAATTCGGAATCGATTTCCGCAGGGCAATTGTCCACTAATGAAGTGCACTCTGATGCTGAGCAAAATGTTAATCAACAACCTGTCCCGGCTAATAATGCGCCCTCTCCGATTCCACAAGAACAAAAACAAACCTTCGACATTTTATTGGTGGAGGATAACAAGATAAACCAAAAACTTGCCATGTCACTGATCGAGCGCTTGGATTTGACTGCTGATCTTGCTGAAAATGGAGTTGAAGCTGTCATCGCGGCAGGTAAAAAACATTACTCACTCATTCTGATGGATATGCAAATGCCTGAAATGGATGGTATAGAAGCCACCAAGAAAATTCGATCATTGCCTGGTCCCAATGTGAAAACGCCCATCATCGCGCTCACCGCAAATGCAATGAAAGATGATCGGGACGCGTGTATTGCTGCGGGAATGGATGATTTTTTGACGAAACCTATTAACCGTGACAAATTCAGGGATTGCCTGAATAAGTGGGCAGCAACGTCTGAAATTGATGCTCAAGGAACAGCGATTTACCGTGATTACTATTGGAAAATTTAATTAGAACATATAGCCCATTCAATTGGCCGTTACAATACAATTTGCTATGCTAAGACACTGACCTGAAATCAAGCTGTATATTGCTTTTATATTGAAAGGATTTATATGCTCAACTGGTGGAATGGCCTAACGCTGCGCTACAAACTCCAAATTCCAATCCAACTGTTACTGTTGGTAATTTTGACCGTCGCACAAATTTTATTGTCGAAGCAATTTGAAAACAGAATGTATGATTCTGCCGCAAATAGCGCAAAGGATCGCGCATTGCAATCTTTTCTCGCATTGAACGGAATGATGTTGGCGGGAAACATTAACGCCAAAGAGCGTACAAATTTTTTCAAAAAAATGAATACGCTGGATGGTGTTATTGACTACCACCTGATACGCGGCAAGATCGTAACTGATGACTCGGGACCGGGATTGCCTGAAGAGAACCCGGTTGATGAACTCGATAAAGTGGCCATGTCCAGCAATACTGTACAAATGTTCACCACGAATAGTGATACTCACACTATGCGAGTTGTAGTACCTATTGTGGTCGAAAAGAACTTTTGGGGTACCAACTGTATTCAGTGTCATGTTGTTCCCGAAGGCACAGTATCAGGAGCAATCAGCTTGACTGTCAGCCTTGAAAAAGAAAAACAATCCCTGAATAAAATATTTTTGATGTTATGGATTGGGCAATTAGGATTGCAAGTTATTCTATTTTTCTTAATCGGAAAACTTATCATACAAGGGCTGTTGCAGAAACTCGGTGGCGAGCCTGACTATGCAGCGCAAGCCGTTGGTAAAATTTCAGCAGGGGATTTGTCAATTGAACTGAAGGTTAAGCCGGGTGATACCACGAGCTTGATGTATTCGCTGAAAACGATGCAAGAAAGTCTGCGCAGTATTGTGGCGGAAATCAAAAATATTGTGGAAGCCGCCAACCAGGGCAACTTCAGCAGCAAGATGGAGCTAAACGGCAAAGCCGGCTATACCAAGGAGCTATCGGAATTACTCAATCAACTAAGCAACACAGTGGATGGCGCATTCAAAGACACTATTCGTGTTTCCGATGCGCTGGCTCGCGGTGATCTGAGCCAGAAGATCACCACGGAATGCGCTGGTGCTTTTAATCAAGTCAAAGTCAGCGTCAATACCACCGCAGATTCGCTCACCAAAATCGTCGCCGAAATTCAGCATATCGTTGAAGCCGCCAATAAGGGCGAATTCAACATCAAGATGGATCAGAATGGAAAACAAGGCTACGCCAAAACCCTGGCTGAATTACTCAATCAACTGAGCAACACGGTGGATAGCGCTTTCAAAGATACCATCCATGTCGCTCAGGCCCTGTCACACGGCGACCTGACGCAAGTGGTGACGCGTGACTATGAAGGTGCCTATAACGACGTTAAGCAAAATCTGAACACCACCGTTGATAATCTGCAAAGGCTGGTGAGCGATGTCAAAATCTCGGTGAACTCAATTGGCACAGCCGCCAAGGAAATTGCGAGCGGAAACACTGATTTGTCACAGCGTACCGAAGAACAAGCCTCCAGTCTGGAACAAACTGCCGCCAGCATGGAAGAACTGACCACTACCGTGAGGCAGAATGCAGAAAGTGCCAAGCAAGCCAACCAACTCGCCCATAACGCCAGCACGATTGCCCAAAAGGGAGGTTCGGTCGTACAACAAGTGGTTGGCACGATGAGCTCCATTAATGACTCTTCGCGCAAGATCGTGGATATTATTTCCGTGATTGACGGCATTGCCTTCCAGACTAATATTCTGGCGCTGAACGCGGCAGTGGAAGCTGCCCGCGCAGGTGAACAGGGTCGAGGTTTTGCGGTGGTTGCGGCCGAAGTGCGAAATTTGGCACAGCGCAGTGCGGCTGCGGCCAAAGAAATCAAAAACCTGATTGGAGACTCGGTCGAGAAAGTCGACGTTGGTACCAAGCTGGTAGACGATGCAGGCAAGACGATGGAAGAGATTGTGAATGCTGTCAAACGCGTGACCGACATCATGTCTGAAATCAGTGCCGCATCGAACGAACAAAGTCAGGGCATAGAACAGGTAAACCGGGCTATTGCCAATATGGATGAAGCGACCCAGCAGAATGCGGCCTTGGTGGAACAGGCAGCTGCGGCTGCGGAATCACTGGAAGAAGAAACGCAAAGCCTGACCCAATCTGTGAGTGTATTTAAACTTGTCGAAACACAACAAGTTCATAAACTTGCCAGCAAAAATGTTGGACGTGTAGTTGATAAGTCCGGTGCGAAACCGATGCAAAAGAACAAACAGGTAACTCAGGCTTCTCCCAAAACTATTACCAACAAACCTAAAACCGTTGAAGGCGATGAGTGGGAAGAGTTTTAGAACTCGTAAATTAGGTGAAAAAAAGCATTACCCAACCCATCCCGCCTAACGAGCCAAATAAAATGATGAGTTGTGCCCAGCTCCAGAGTGCGTAGTGGCGTGCGAGTTTTTCTGGAGAGAGGTTGCTGATGAGGAATAAGCGACCATCCTCCGGGCGGATGAGATAATTGGTGTCAGGTTCTGCGCGAGCTTGCGTTACTCTTTTTTCAGCTTCACGCCGGGCGGCGCTACGTGCCAGCGCCCATTCCTGCATATCGAGAGAGCCGTTTTTGTCGAGATCGAAGCGTGCAAGCAGATTAGGCATGTTTTCTTTCCATTCGGCCAGTACTGCCTTGATTTCATCGCTGGTTTGGCGAGTTTCAGTGCTACCGCCAAAAGTTTTGAATTCCCCAATGACATAAAGGCTGTCGATGCTAAGCAGCTTCCATTCGGTGTAGCGAAAGTCGCCTTTTGTCCACTCGTCTTTATTGGTGGTGACGATTTCCGCACCAGTCGGATCGACAACGCAAGTGGCACTGCCATCATAGAGCAGAAAAGGTGATTCGCTTTCGCCGCTACTTTCAGTACGCCACTCGTTCTTTGCATTTTTGCGTTCAACTTTGTAGCGATACCAAAGACAGGGTAGATAAGAGAGCGTGCTGAGTGTTGGTTTATCGTCCAGGTTTTTTCCTGTGCCGATGAGTTCGACGTAGCCTTGTGCCGCTGAAGCTATTCTGGATGTCGGTGTGTTCTTGATTGTGCGAAAACGGTATAAGGCAGAAAGCCAGGCAAACAAACTGATGAGCGCCACGAGTGCCAGACACCACAACCAGACTTTGGGACTATGGAAGTGTGCGCCGATAAAAAGCAAAAGCAACTGTGCACCGGAAGTGATGAACTGGCCATATTGCCGCTTCAGCAAGATAAAGAAGTCGCTATCAATTGGAGAGGATGCGTATAAACTCATTGCTGTGCAGTGACTGGGTGTTTACTTCAAATAATATATTTCGCAGAAGCACTTTGTGGGAGCGCAATTCATTGCGCTCCCACGGGGATGGCAGGTCAATTGAACAATGATTTGATATTAACATCCGTTTTTTCCGCACTGGCAAATTCCAGCAAAGTTTTCGGCGGGAAATTGAAAGTGCTTGCAAGCATCACGGCGGGGAATTGTTCGATGACGATGTTGTAAATATTGACTGATTCGTTGTAAACCTCGCGTCGGTCGGCAATGCCGTTTTCAAGCCCTGAGATGCGTGCTTGCAATTGCATGAAGTGTTCGTTTGACTTCAGTTCGGGGTAGGCTTCTGCAACCGCAAAAAGTCCACTGACACTGGTGCGCAAAACGCCTTCGGCCTTACCAAGTGCCTCAACATCTTGACCTTCACGCGCCGTTTGTACTTGCGAACGGGCGGCAATAACCCGTTGCAAAGTTTCCTGCTCAAACTGTTTGTATTGTTTGCAAACCTCGACCAGTTTTGGCAGTTCATCGTGACGCTGCTTTAAAAGTACGTCAATGTTGGCCCATGATTTGGAAACACCGTGTTTGAGTTGGACGAGATTGTTGTACAGGCTGATGATGTAGATCAGTGCAACGACAACAATACCGAGCATGATTAGGATAGTAACCATCTGATGCCTCCAAAATAGTGAGAATACTGCTGTTGTGAATTAATTTGTGTATTCTAAAGCAGAGTGATGCAACGATAAATGAGAATATTGGGCAATATTAATTTGTGGGTAATGTCGTTGGCTGATTTGGTTGCAACTACAAATGCTCTTACAATACCGTATTGTTTTAGTTTTAAATATCCAAGATGACCCGAATCAAAATCTGCGGGATAACCAGGGAACAGGATTTGCACGCTGTGTTAAACCACGGCGCAGATGCATTCGGACTTGTTTTTTATGAAAAAAGCCCGCGCCATGTTGGTTTGCAACAGGCTGTAAATATAATTCGGGCTGCAAAGCCGTTTGTAACAGTGGTGGGGTTGTTTGTGAATCCGTCTGTGGACTATGTGCGCGAAGTCTTGGCGCAGGTATCAGTTGATGTGTTGCAATTTCACGGCGAAGAGCCACCCGAATTCTGTGCGCAGTTTGGCAAGCCGTATTTGAAAGCGGTGCGGGTCAAGATTGGGGTGGATTTGGTACAATACGCAATTCGTTATGCTGGGGCACAGGGTTTGTTGCTTGATGCATATATTGAAGGTACACACGGTGGCACGGGTGAGTCGTTTGATTGGGCGCTGATTCCACGTGATTTACCATTGCCGGTGATTCTCTCCGGTGGCTTGCATGCGGGCAATGTGGCTGAGGCGATTAAACAAGTGCAACCTTACGCAGTGGATGTTTCCAGTGGTGTTGAGGTGGCCAAAGGAATCAAGGATGCGGCGAAGATTGCGGCATTCATCAAAGCAGTTAAGAATTTTTAAGTGTCATCCCCGTGTAGGTGGGGATCCAGTAATTCAAAATGCCTTTTGTTTAAAAAACACTGGATCCCCGCCTGCGTGAGGATGACGAAATTTCGAGAAGGAATTTGATGTACGACTATCCAGACCAAAACGGTCACTTCGGGCAATTTGGCGGTATCTATATGGCGGAGACGTTGATTCCGGCAGTAGAAGACTTGCTAAAACAGTATCTGCGATATCGCGATGATCCTGAATTCAAAGCCGAGTTTGCCTACGAATTGAAACATTATGTTGGTCGCCCCAGCCCGATTTACCACGCCAAAAACTGGTCTGAACGTTTGGGCGGCGCGCAAATTTTTCTGAAGCGCGAAGATTTGAATCATACCGGCGCGCACAAAATAAACAACGCCATCGGGCAGGCGCTTTTGGCCAAACGCATGGGCAAAAAGCGCGTTATCGCAGAAACTGGTGCGGGCATGCACGGTGTTGCGACCGCCACGGTAGCCGCGCGCTACGGCATGGAATGCATCGTTTATATGGGCGCGGAAGATATCCAGCGCCAAGCGCCGAATGTGTTCCGTATGAAGCTGCTCGGCGCCACTGTCGTGCCGGTAGAAAGCGGATCAAAGACACTCAAGGATGCCTGTAACGAAGCAATACGCGATTGGGTCACCAATGTTGAAAGTACTTTTTATATTTTCGGCACGGCGGCGGGTCCGCATCCATACCCGATGATGGTGCGTGATTTTCAGTGCATTATCGGTAATGAGGCCAAAGTACAAATGCCCGAGATGATCGGGAGACAGCCTGATGCGGTGATCGCGTGTGTGGGCGGTGGCTCCAATGCGATCGGATTGTTTCACCCTTATATCGAAATACCGCATGTGCAGATTATCGGCGTGGAAGCGGGAGGTCACGGAATCGCTACTGGAAAGCATGCTGCGCCGCTGACTGCCAATAGCAAGGTCGGCGTGTTGCATGGCAACAAGGTTTATCTGATGCAGGATGAGAATGGTCAAATCATCGAGACACATTCCATTTCTGCCGGCTTGGATTATCCAGGTGTCGGTCCTGAACATTGTTGGTTAAAAGATATTGGGCGCGCTCAATACGTTGCCATCACTGACGACGAAGCGATGCAAGCTTTTCATGATTTGTGCCGCTTCGAAGGCATTATCCCTGCACTCGAATCAAGCCATGCGATTGCGCATGCCGCGAAGATCGCGCCTGGCATGAGTAAAGATAAAGTGTTGCTGGTGAATCTTTCAGGTCGCGGCGATAAAGATATCAATACAGTTGCGAGATTGTCGGGAATAACCCTGTAAAGTGGGAAAATACGACAAATTATTACTTCAGGTATTGCGCGGTTTATCCGATACAAATATCGGATTCGATGAATTGTGTGGACAGTTGAAGCAAATGGGATTTGAAATGAGAGTGCGCGGAAGCCATCATAAGTTTACACTGGACAGTTTGCGCGAGCAGATCAATCTGCAAGGAGATGGAGCCAAGGCGAAGCCTTATCAGGTAAAACAGGTGCGCGCCGACATAACTAAATACAAGCTGGGAAAGGAACTCTGATGGAACACTATGAAATCATTCTGTACTGGAGCGAAGAAGATTCCGTATTCGTTGCAGAAGTGCCTGAGCTACCCGGTTGCATGGCGCATGGCGATAGTCACGAAGCTGCGTTAAGTAATGTCAAAGAGGCGATGGTGTTGTGGCTGGAAGTGGCGAATGATCGTGGATTGTCAGTGCCTGCCCCCAAGGGTGGTCGCTTGATGTATGCATAAAGTAAAAGTTAGGAAACTCAAGATGTCTCGCATCCAAACCACTTTTGATAATCTTAAACAACAGCAGCGCAAAGCGCTCATTCCGTTCATCACTGCGGGTGATCCGTCGCTGCAACTCACTGTGCCATTAATGCACGGCCTAGTCGCTGCAGGTGCAGATGTGCTCGAATTGGGCGTACCCTTTTCTGACCCGATGGCTGATGGTCCGGTGATTCAACGTGCTTCTGAACGTGCACTTAAACACGGAATGACTTTGCGTGGTGTAATGACGATGGTAGAGGAATTCCGTAAACAAGACAGCACTACTCCGGTGGTGTTGATGGGTTACGGCAATCCGATTGAAGCGATGGGCTGGGAAGTATTTGCCAAGAGTTGCGAGGAAGTCGGTGTGGATGGCGTACTGACGGTTGATTTTCCACCTGAAGAAAGTCACGAGGCTTTCGAGCATCTGCAACGTCACGGCATTGCGCCAATCTTTCTGCTTGCACCGACGACCAATGAGGCGCGCATCGAACAAGTCGCCAAATTGGCCCGAGGTTATGTATATTACGTTTCGCTCAAGGGCGTAACCGGTGCGGGAAATCTCGATCTTTCGGCTATTGAACACAAGATTCCGCAACTGCGCAAACATATCAAACTGCCCATCGGTGTAGGTTTTGGTATTCGCGATGCGGTTACAGCCAAGGCAGTGTCGAAATTGTGCGATGGTGTTGTGGTCGGTAGTCGTATTGTGCAAGAAGTTGAAAATTCGACTGAACAAAATGTAGTCGCCAATGTAGGTAAATTGGTGAAAGAATTGAGAGTGGCAATAGATCAATAACAACTTCAAAAACTTTGTCCGCATAACCAGCCGCTTGCCCCGCATTTTGGGGCTTAGCGGAATGGCTAGTAGTCTGATCAGATTGCACAGATTCACGCAAATTTACGGCAAATTTATTTGAAAGCGGTTGGTTTTAATCTGCGGTAATCTGCGAATTCTGCGGACAATAAAGATTTTAATAGGAGAGATTACGATGAGTTGGTTTCAAAAACTGCTACCACCCAAGATCAAACGCAGGGAAGACTCTGACATTAAAAAGAGCGTTCCAGATGGCTTGTGGCACAAATGCCCCTCTTGCGAGGCCGTGCTGTATCACGCCGATTTAGAGAAAAATCACAGTGTTTGTCCCAAGTGCAATCACCATCATCGCATTACAGCACGCACGCGTCTGGATTTGTTGCTGGACAACGAAGGCCGCTTTGAAATTGGTTCAGAAGTCCTACCCGTCGATACGCTGAAATTTAAAGACCAGAAAAAATATAGCGATCGCCTTGTCGACGCCAAACGCAATACTGAAGAAGATGATGCCATTGTTGTACTGCAAGGCAGCATTCATACATTACCGGTTGTAGCTGCTGCATTTGAGTTCACCTTCATGGGCGGGTCAATGGGTTCGGTTGTGGGTGAACGCTTTGTGCGCGGTGTGCAAGTTGCACTGGAGCAAAAATGCCCGTTTATTTGTTTTTCTGCCAGTGGCGGCGCGCGTATGCAGGAGGGTTTGCTATCTCTAATGCAGATGGCAAAAACCAGTGCCGCGCTAACCCAGCTCAGCCAGGAAAAACTGCCGTTTATTTCGGTGCTTACAGATCCCACTATGGGCGGGGTTTCCGCCAGTTTCGCCTTTTTGGGCGATGTGGTGATTGGTGAGCCCGGCGCATTGATCGGTTTCGCCGGAGCACGCGTGATTGAACAGACCGTGCGTGAGACATTGCCGGAAGGATTTCAACGTGCGGAATTTTTACTGGAACATGGTGCGATCGACATGATCGTGGATCGGCGCGAGATGAAAGACCAGCTTGCCACCCTGATCACACTGCTGACCAAGCAGGCGGCAGTGACGAAACTAGAAGCGGCGTGATAGTTAGGCCGATCATTATCAAGTGAGGTGATTATGTATTACGTCGTTACCGGCGCTGCCGGATTTATCGGATCAAATCTCGTCAAGGCGCTGAATGATCGTGGAGAAACGAACATCATCGCGGTGGACAATCTCAAAAAGGCAGATAAATTCAAGAATCTGACGGATTGTGAAATTGCTGACTTCTTGGACAAGGAAGATTTCATTGCAAAATTGAATAGCGGTTCATTCGATGGAATGCTGAGTGGGGTGTTACATCAGGGAGCCTGTTCGGACACCATGGAAAGCGATGGACGCTACATGATGGAGAATAACTATCGTTATTCTCTCGACGTGCTTGAGCATTGCCAGAATGAAGAAATTCCTTTTTTGTATGATTCTTCCGCCTCGGTTTACGGCATGGGGCCTGTATTTAAAGAAAACCGCGAACACGAATCGCCGCTGAATGTTTATGCGTATTCAAAATTTTTGTTTGATCAGGTGATTCGTCGTCGCTGGCATGAACGTTCAGGCCAAATCGTCGGTCTACGGTATTTCAATGTGTATGGGCAACGCGAACAACATAAAGGCCGCATGGCTTCCGTCGCTTATCATTTCTTTAATCAGTTCAGGGCTGATGGTCATGTTAAATTGTTTGAAGGGTGTGACGGTTACGCCAACGGCGGACAGTTACGCGATTTCGTTTCGATAGAGGATGTGATCAAGGTCAATATGTTTTTCCTCGAAAATCCGGATAAATCCGGCATATTTAATTTAGGTACGGGCAAGGCGCAAAGCTTTAACGATGTTGCGGTGGCAACCATCAATACGTTGCGTGCGGCAAAGGGAGAAGCAGCGTTGACTATTGAACAGATGCATCATCAGCAACTGCTGCGTTACATCACCTTTCCCGAGCAACTCAAAGGCAAGTATCAAAGCTATACCCAAGCCGATGTTCAAGGCTTGCGCACAGCCGGGTACGCCGATGCATTTTTAACGGTGGAGCAGGGGACGGGGCGTTATGTAAAGCATTTGTTGATGGCGTCAACTTAATTGAGTGTAGTTCGTTGTTAGGTGTCGGCAGGTATCATTTAATTTTTACTATGAGGAAAGTCATGAAGAAGATTTTGTTAGTTGTTGCGATGTTGTTTGCATTTGTCAGTGTTGCGTTTGCAGCAGTCAATTTGAATACGGCTACCAAAGAAGAATTGGATGCGGTAAAGGGAATCGGTCCTGTAAAGGCGCAAGCAATTGTTGATTACCGTCAGAAAAATGGTTCGTTCAAAAGTGTTGACGATTTGAAGAATGTCAAGGGATTCGGAGAAAAGTCCGTTGCCAAGATGAAGGCTGATCTGTCAGTCAGTGGTGCTTCAAGTGCGCCAAAGAAGGCTGATGCGAAGGCTGAAGACAAGCCTGCCAAGGCTGAGGCTCCAGCGAAGAAGGAAGAAGCAAAGAAAGTAGAAGCCAAGTATGACAAGAAAGATGCCAAGGACGATGCGGCCGATAAGAAACCAACCAAAGCCGAGAAAAAGGCAGCTAAAAAAGCAGAGAAAGAAGCTAAAGCAAAAGCGGACAAAGATGCTAAGGATGCCAAAGACAGCAAGAAGTAATTTCTGTGATTTGAAACCCGCCAGACTACAATCCTAGCCGTTGGCGAAAGGTGAGTGGATTTGAGGCAAATAGTCTAGAATCCTTTCTAGTGAGAGCTAGAGGGGGTTTTTTATTGCCGACATAAATTCTTCCGCAGTAAAGTCGGTCGAGTCCCTGATGAAGCTGACGGCATCCAGGTTAATTTCTGCAAGAATCCTTCTTGCGGCCACTATGGTGTTGCTCCAAAAAGTTCAATTGAGCGCGGAAGATGCAAGAAGGATCAGGACACTTATATACTTTCGGGTAACAATATTCCAAGTATTACCTGCACTATTTATGGGAAAAACCCATAATCAAAAGCAACGCATGCTAATACTAAATATAGAGCGTTGTAAATAAAGAACCCTGATTGTATTTGACATCACCACAGATTACTGTTTTAAATTGATCAAGACATAATGCGTACTGCGACCACCTGCTCCCGCGCTGACTAGCACGCCTCGATCAACCAGTTCTTTGATGTCGCGCAACGCGGTATCTGGGGAGCAATCGTTCATCGATGTCCACTTCTTGTTGGTCAGATTGCCGTCGAATCCGTCAAGCATTTTGTTGAGCATCTTCACTTGGCGTTCATTCATTGATGCACCTGACCAG
>CAIWKC010000127.1 GCA_903913145.1 uncultured Gallionellaceae bacterium
GCCGTAGGATCGTGATTGAACATCAACACTTTTCCGGTATCATGCATTAATCCTGCTATAAATGCCTCATCAAGCAGTTTGGTATTGCCGAGTATTTCACAGACAGATTGGCTCCCGATTGCTGTTAACAAAGAATGCTGCCAAATATGCAGACGGAATAACGCATTTTTTGTTTGTGAAAACAATGAACGGCTAAATGCCAGCAAAGCCAGTGAACGTACCACGCTATAGCCTAACAAGCTGACGGCTAAAGGGATGGTTGCAACAACATTTCCGCGGCTATATATAGGTGAGTTAACGACACGCAGCACGAGTGAAGCTACTCCCTGATCTGAGCAGATTAGATTATCCAGCTCATAAAAACAACTGTGAGAATTAACATCCAAATTGATGATGTTTGAAATGATCCCTGCCTGCACAGGAATATTTTTGAAATTGATTTTCGTGTGGCTCATATTTTTAAGTATTCATAGGCCGACTCTTGAAAAATTAATACTCTTAAGAAAAGGCCCCGGAAATAACTGCTAATTCGAACAGTGTATATTGAATCAATTAAATATTGTCAAAATACAACAGCTGGCCAAAAGCAAACGGAATTCAGTCTTGCACTTCAGATAGCCATTTTCCGGCGTAATCTTCGAGATTTCCCATGTCTTTTTTAGTCTCGCCGCTCAATGGTTTGTCATCAACCCGTTTGCCATTGAATGAAACCATTCGATCTATTCCAAGTTCAAATTCGCGCTTGTATTCGACGAATTCGTGTTGAGCATCATCTTTGTATTTTTCGAATTGACGTTTTTCTTCGTTGATTGCGGCCTCGGATTCACGTTTGAGCGCCTCGAATTCATCTTGTTCCGATTTCTTGTGAATTTCAAATTCCTCATTGGGGCTTAAAACGCTGAGTGTACCTTTGCGCATCCCAACTTCATTGCGATCTGGCACATCAGTTACAACAAAACGCGTGCCTCGAATACCCATAGTCGCTGTTTTAATTCTTACTTCCAACGAGCGATCATTTCTCTTTAATGAGTTAACCGCGTAGTAAATTATTCCTGATAGCTGTCGAAAGAATCCGGCATGATCATTTACAGTATTTATTTCGACTTTACTGTTCTTTTCCAGAACGATATAACCTGTGTTCCCAACACGAATTACAGCTCGTCCGTCATTTCCGGTAGATACGATATTGGCGGGTTGTAGTGTGTCCTTAATTTTTGCGGTTTTTTTATTTTTTCCATCCGCGTCGCTAACTGTTAAATTGCCTTCAGATTTTACAATTTCAATTGATTCGCCCGCCATACAAATATTGGCAGCACTAATGTAAAAAAAGAAAGCCAGCAAACCCGCAGCATATTTTAGATAGCTCATATCTACTTCCCCTCTGCGTAACGCCAGGATAATAGTAATGTTGACAATATTGAATTGAAAGAAAAGATTGTCAAGTTGCAAACTAATGCTTATTTTTCATGTCGGACGACATTTCGCCTTGTCCCTTTTCGGCATGCGCTCTTTGCTGATCGGGGGAGTTGAATGCAGAGTGTTCTGCACAACCTGAAGCTGAATATGCCGTTAATAGAGTACAAAGAATTGCAACAGCCAATCCCACAATTCCAAAAACCGTTTGCCCAGAACATTGCGCGCCAGCAGTCCCGTAA
>CAIWKC010000128.1 GCA_903913145.1 uncultured Gallionellaceae bacterium
ATTTAAACTACAATTAGAGTAAATTCTATGGAAGCAATTGTACTTGCAGGTGGTTTTGGTACTCGCTTAAAACAGGTAGTGCCAGACTTACCCAAGCCTATGGCACCTATCGCAGGCCGACCATTTCTTGAGATATTACTGACTGCATTAGCTAAAAAAGGTTTCCGCCGCGTGATTATGTCGTTGGGCCATTTGGCTGACAAAGTGACAACGCATTTTGGTGATCGTTATGCTGGCCTGGAACTGGTGTATGAAATTGAGTCGACACCACTTGGAACCGGTGGTGCGGTTCGGGTTGCATTGGCAAGATGCAAATCTGATCATGTATTTGTCTTTAACGGAGACACCTTCCTTGATCTTGAAACGGATGCTGTTGAAGCACTATGGCTGAAGAATCATGCCCCGATCATTGTGGCGCGTGAAGTGCCAGAGACATCACGGTATGGACATTTGAACGCGAGTAATGATCGTGTGATGGGGTTTGTGGAAAAAGGGACAGGGGGGCAAGGACTCATCAATGCTGGTTGTTATGTTTTGCCTTCAGATATTTTGAATGGCTTTGAAATGGGGCAGGTTTTCTCTTTGGAAACAGATTTTTTATCCAAGGCAGTAGAGACACGGCAATTTGATTTGTTTGTTACACAGGGCCATTTTATTGATATAGGCATACCAGAAGATTACGCTCGAGCGCAAATAGAATTGGCTGGGATTTAAGATTGGGTACGCATCGGGCATTATTTCTTGATCGAGATGGTGTTATTAACATAGACCACGCCTATGTTTTTAAGCCTGACAACTTCGAATTCATTGATGGAATTTTTGAGCTTTGTCGCAAAGCAAAAGATCTCGGCTATTTGATTTTTGTAATAACCAATCAAGCGGGTATTGGAAGAGGCTATTACACCGAACTAGACTTCTTAAAACTGACCGAATGGATGGTCGGCGAATTTAAAAAGCATGGTGTTGATATCGATAAAGTGTATTTTTGTCCTTCGCATCCTGAGCATGGCATTGGAAAATATAAAACAGATTCTCCAAACCGAAAACCCAATCCAGGCATGATTGTACAGGCAACAAAAGAGTTTGATATTGATCTTGCGAGGTCGGTATTAATAGGTGACAAAGTGAGTGATATTCAGGCAGGGGTAGCAGCTGGCATTGCTGTTAATGTGTTGTTAAACAGTAATCCAATAGATTCACGTTCAGGTCATACATCTGTCTATCAAGTAATTTCTCAACTTCGAGAATTTTCATTCGATCAATAAGCAGATTGCAAAAACAATATTTAGAAAAATGCACATGGCTGTCTACAAGCATGGCAATGAAAGCTGAACCTAACTTAGAAAGTTCAAAGTGGATCCCAAAGTCTCCGTCATCATAGTTAATTGGAACGCCGAACAATTTATCGAACGTTGCCTCACTGCGTTGATGGCTCAAACAGTCAAGCCGTACGAGATCATTATTGTGGACAATGGGAGTTCCGATGGTTCCCTCGAAATAGTTA
>CAIWKC010000129.1 GCA_903913145.1 uncultured Gallionellaceae bacterium
ATTCGATAGCATCGTATCCAGCAGCGCTAATGCAGTTGCTCCCGCACCCGCACCTGCACCCGCAGCTAAACCGGTAGTGGCTTCAACTGCAGATTCGCAAACAACGAATACTGAAGTGATAAACAAAATCGGCCACATGACTCGGACCTTGCACGACAGCTTGCGCGAGCTAGGTTTTGACCGCAAACTGGCCCAAGCCGCCAATGCAATACCAGATGCGCGTGATCGCCTGAACTACATTGCGACGATGACACAACAAGCGGCAGAAAGGGTGTTGAATGCCACAGATGCGGCACAGCCGGTAGTGGAGAAGATCGGAACAGATGCCAAATATCTTTCAGGGGAATGGCAAAAACTATTTAACAAGCAATTGGACGCGGAGCAATTCAAGCAATTGGCCACGCTCACCCATGCCTATTTGGTTGAAGTACCCAAACAAACCAAAAGTACCAATGCCTATTTGACAGAAATTATGATGGCACAAGACTTTCAAGATCTAACCGGACAGGTCATCAAAAAAATTATAGAAGTAACCCAGCAGATGGAACAGGAATTGGTTACGCTGTTGGTCGAAAATGCGCCCTCCACAGTTAAGATTGATACAAGCCTGTTAAATGGCCCTGTGGTCAACGCGAAGGGTCGGACTGATGTCGTAACCAGTCAGGCACAGGTTGATGAACTACTTGAAAGTTTGGGATTTTAATTATACAGATCGGTGAAATTGATCTTTGCGGGCGACTTGTTGGAATAAATGATTGGGATAAAAGCATTTGCAACAGTGATTCTGTAGCATTTCCCGCAAAGGTGCGGAGTGTCGAATCGCTAGAAAAATTGAGGTTTTAAAATGAACGACTTCACAGGCATGGAAGAATTGTTGCAGGATTTTCTACTGGAGGCATCCGATTTGCTGGCCGATGTGGACAGCAAACTGATGGAGCTGGAAAAATCGCCGAAAGACAAAACAATTTTGAATGTAATTTTTCGCGGCTTTCACACCATCAAGGGAGGCGCCGGTTTTCTCAATGCAACGGAGTTGGTGACACTATGCCACTTGACCGAAAATCTGTTTGATAAGCTGCGCAATGATGAATTGCAGCTTAATCCTAACCTGCTGGATGTCATCATGGCGGCAACAGGTGAAGTAAGGCTGATGTTTAATGATTTGGGTCGGGGTGTACAGCCACAACGGGCTCCAAAGCCGGTGCTGGATGCATTGACAGGAGCGTTGGATGGTAAATCAGTTTCGCTGAAAAGTGAAACTGTTGCAGCTGCCCCTGCACCAAGTTCGTCTGCACCCGCACCAGTTATATCCAATGCCTTACAAAAAGCGGCTCAAAACGGGCCGGACTGGAATGCGTTGTATCAAACTTTGGTTGGTGAACCCGAAGTTGCGGTAGTAGAAGCTGTCGAAGCGCCGGTTCCAGTTCCGACACCAGTCGCTGAACCCGTCCCAGTTGCAACTGCGGTTGACGAAGAAAAACTGAAGCAAAGTGCTTTTGGTCGCCGTACAGAAGATGTTCCGGGACGTTCTGCCGCTGCCACGAGTAGACGGGAATCGGAACCTGCTGCAAAGGATAATACAATCCGGGTTGATACCGATCGACTTGATCAAGTACTCAATTTATCCGGCGAAATCGGTCTGACCAAGAATCGGTTGACACATTTACGCAGCGATATTTTACAGGGACGCGCGGATCCGGAAACGCTAAAGTCGCTGGATGAGGCCGTGAGCCAATTGGATATGTTGGTGGTGAGTCTGCAAAATGCGGTGATGAACACGCGCATGCAGCCCATCGGACGCTTATTCAAAAAATATCCGCGTTTGGCAAGAGATTTGGCGCGACAGTTGGGCAAAGATGTAGAACTTGTTCTTTCCGGAGAAGATACCGAAATTGACAAGACCATGATCGAAGATTTGAACGACCCGCTGGTTCACTTGGTGAGAAATGCAGTCGATCATGGAGTTGAAAGTCCTGAACAACGCTCTGCAGCAGGAAAACCAGCCAAAAGTTCGGTTTACTTGGGGGCGCGTCAGGAGGGTGACCACATCTTAATTAGCATTTCAGACGACGGTAAGGGAATGCGACCTGAGGTCATTCGCAGCAAGGCTATAGAAAAAGGATTGCTTACGCCAGAGGAAGCAAGTTCCCTGGATGAAATGGGAAGTTTGAATCTGATCTTCCTGCCCGGATTTTCCACCAAGGACGAAGTTTCAAGTGTGTCCGGTCGCGGTGTGGGCATGGATGTGGTGAGAACAAACATTTCAAAATTGAACGGTTCAATTACGATCGAATCCGAGCCAGGAAAGGGTTCGGTTTTCACAATTTCCCTGCCCCTGACTTTGGCAATCTTGCCGGTGCTGTTGCTGAGGTTGAGTGACCAGCCGTTTGCCGTTCCTCTCTCAATGGTGCGCGAAATTATGTCAGTCACACAGGAAGAACAGCAACTCATTTCTGGTCGCCCCACGATGGTAGTGCGCGGCGAAGTCTTGCCGGTCAAATCGTTGGCTAATTTGATAGGTTGGGCAGACTCGGGAAAATCTGAAGTGGGAGTGCTGATGCAGGTTGGTAATCAAAGTTTCATATTGTCGGCTGACGGCTTTGCCGGGCATGATGATGTGGTCATCAAATCGCTTGATACCTTCCGGCCAAAAGGCGTGGCGGGTGTTACCATGTCAAGTGAAGGTGAAATCGTTTTAATCCTGGATATTAAAGAATTGCTTGGAGAAGGCGTACATTGAACAAATTGAACGGTTCGCAATTAAGCTCGCTTACATAATATAATCACACACAAGGGGTTAGAGTGAGTTAATCATGCCAAACCAGCAGGGACAAAAACAGAATACTAAACTCCTAATCTTTATGGTTACCCTAACCCTTGTTTCTATTTTTTTACAATGGATTCTGAGCGGGGAGAGATTAGGCGTTTCCGAAGTCGCGTTGCAGC
>CAIWKC010000130.1 GCA_903913145.1 uncultured Gallionellaceae bacterium
CGGTTAAGCGGCTAGAGCGTACTTTTCGTCGTTTGCGACTATTGGTTTTCCAGCTGATTTACGAGGTTGCGGGTCCTCGGTATGCCCTACGTTGCTTTGCCACCCACGTCGAAGCCAGGTCACCCCCGATTCGATATGTTTTAAAACTTACTGGCAAGCTTTTGGCTTGCTTGGTCATGAAAATTAATTATTATCGAGACACGCAGTAATAAAGCGAATTGTAACAGGTGTAAGAGCCATCGTGTAGCGATTGAATTTTTAGCGTTAGATCGCTTTGGCATTTTGCAGGAAACGCACTAAATGGCGGTCAGCCTTATTGGCATGAGAAGAGAACCAGTCCAGCAAGAGCAATTCGGTGCGGAAGGACAGATAGCGGGGGTCATCCATTCCGGCCAACGATTTCTTTTCGAGTTGCTGATAGTTTTCAATGAAACGTTTGTGTTCTTGCTGGTGGCTTTCCGCAAAAGGATATTTGTGTTTTCGCATCAACTCTTCCTCAATCGGGAAGATGTTCTGTGTGTGTTCGTTCAGGAACTGGAAAATTTCGCTAAAGCTTTCAGTATTGCCCTGCTTGATTTGAGTAATCAGCAAGTTGATTTTGTTGAGCAATGTGTGGTGCGAAGAATCGAGCGGTTCAAAGCCGTTTAGAAATTCATCTTTCCAGGTGAGCCCGATTTCAAATTCACCGGTACTCATATGTTCACCGGTCGATTGGTAGTCGAAGCAGCGATCTAGATAAATCTGAGCGGGGAAGTCAGTCGGGGCAATTTCGACACATTTTTTCAACAACTCTATCGCGCGTGGAATTTCTTTTAGATGGTAATAAGCAATTGCCTGATCGAAAAGCGGCTGGCAAGCCACCTTGCAACTGCGCAACTCTGCAGGGTCGTTATCGAACACTTCGTAGATTGAAAGTGGTTGTAATTTTCCTTTAACGCGAATGCGGTCCAGAAAGCGAATGTGATATTTGTCGGGGTTGTTCAGGTCATATAAAGTGTTTTGGCTAATGATGAGCTGCGAGTGATAGGTTTTGGTCGCTTCTTCCAAGCGCGCGGTGAGGTTGACTGCATCGCCAATCACGGTACTGTCCATGCGGTTTGTTCCACCTACTGTGCCTATCATTACCCTGCCGGTATTTAGGCCAATTCCGATGTGTATTGGAATGTATCCCGCACGAACGCGCCCTTCGTTGTAGTTGACAAGACGATCCAGCATGGCAATTGCCCCGCTGACCGCATCATCGGCACCGTGTGCAAATAAAGCCATGATTGCATCGCCGATGTATTTGTCGATAATACCTCGATGTTTGCTGATGACCGGCTCCATCTGGCTGAGATAGGAGTTGATGAATTCAAAATTTTCCGCCGGAGTCAAGGATTCAGACAAAGGCGTGAAGTCACGAATATCTGAAAACATGATAGTCATTATGCGTTCTACCTGATCGCCAAGTTTGACATCAACGATGCTTTTGACATCGAGCAGATTAAGCAGTTGATGCGGAATTAGACGACCATAGGCGATTTCGGTTTGCTGCAGAAGTGTGAGTGCCTGTTGATGTGCGTAAATTACTTTGTGCAGTATTTCTTGCATACCTTCCTGGGAAGCGGCGACTGGAGGTGCAATGGCTCCTGTTGGTTTTTTCTCGTCGTTCATACTCCGCTCCGAAAGTATTCCTTTATTTTATGGCTAGGAGAATGATACCGCTGATTATGATTCTATGTAACGTAGCAATTCAAGTGGGGCTTGTACGCTTCCACTAGCTGGCCAGGTATCCAGCGAGGCGAGGGGGTCTATATAGCCATATTGGGCAATAATTCCACGCATATTTGCCGCGTTGGCCGCTTCCATGTCGCGCTTGTCGTCGCCGAGATACAGGCAATGCTCTGGCGCAATGTTGATTTGTTCAGCTGCGTGGAGCATTGGCATGGGATGCGGCTTGGCCTGGGCACAGGTGTCTCCGCTGACCATGCAGCCTGCGCGAGTTGCGTAGCCAAGTGCTTGCATTAATGGGACCGTGAAGCGATGCGGCTTGTTGGTAACAATGCCCCAAGGTAAGCCGCGTTGTTCCAGAACTGTGATCAATTCCCCCATATTGTCGAATAGAGTGGTTTGGTCACAAATGTGCGCTGTGTAATGCTCGAGAAATTCGTTGCGTAGCCCAGTGAAATCGGGATCGTCAGGTGAAATGCCGAAACCAAGTCCAAGCAGGCCAATTGTGCCATGCGAAGCTTGCAGGCGAGACTTTTCCAGAGGAACCGGGGGCTTGCCATGAAGTGCGAGCACATGATTAAGTGCAGCGCCCAGATCAGGAGCAGTGTCGGCAAAAGTACCGTCCAGGTCAAAAAGAACCGCTTTAATCAAGGCGGCTGGCAATCAAATAGTTAACATCGGTATCTTTGCCCAATGAATAACTTTTGTTAAGCGGGCTATAACTCATACCGGCAATATCTATTACCGATAAGCCTGAGTTACGGCAGCACTGGGCTAGCTCGGAAGGCTTGATAAATTTGGCGTATTCGTGAGTGCCGCGTGGCAACAAATTCAACAAATATTCCGCGCCTATGATGGCGTAAAGGTAAGATTTTGGATTGCGGTTCAGTGTGGAAAAAAATACATATCCGTTGGGTTTGACTAATTTGGCGCAGGCTGCGATCACGCCGGCAGGGTCGGGTACATGCTCCAGCATTTCCATGCACGTAACGATGTCATAATGTGCCGGGCGTTCCACGACCAGTGCTTCCACAGCAATCTTGCGATATTCCACCTGACGACCACTTTCAAGCAAATGAAGTTTTGCAACTTGTAGCGATTTATCGGCAAGGTCAATTCCTGTAACCGTCGCGCCTGCAGCAGCCATGCTTTCGGCAAGAATGCCACCCCCGCAACCTACATCCAATACAGACTTGCCGGAAAGACCTGAAATTCGGTCTATATAGCCCAAACGCAATGGGTTGATTTCATGTAAAGGCTTAAATTCGCTATTGGGATCCCACCATTTGTGGGCTAATAGCGAGAATTTCTCTAGTTCTACAGGGTCGGCGTTGGTCATGGCTTTGAATTTTAAATTTTGCGATGGCTGACTTTAACAAATCTCAAGGTAAACGCCAAACTTATACTAGCGGCCTATGGGGTAGTCGGCAGGTGTGAGGGGTGTGGTAGAATATGCACTTTGCTTTACCGCACTACTAGCTTATTTATTAAGGTCGCTCATGGAACAACAGTTCGCCAAAGAAACCCTGCCAGTCAGCCTTGAGGAGGAGATGCGCAAGTCCTATCTCGAATATGCAATGAGCGTGATCGTTGGGCGAGCCTTGCCCGATGCGCGCGATGGCCTAAAGCCGGTGCATCGACGAGTATTGTTTGCGATGCATGAGCTTTCCAACGACTGGAACCGGGCCTACAAGAAATCGGCGCGTATCGTCGGTGATGTAATCGGTAAGTACCATCCTCACGGCGATACGGCGGTATATGACACAATTGTTCGAATGGCGCAGAGTTTTTCCTTGCGCTATCCGCTGGTGGACGGGCAGGGTAACTTCGGTTCGGTGGACGGTGATAACGCGGCGGCAATGCGTTATACCGAAATTCGCATGGCGCGCATTGCTCACGAATTGCTGGCTGATCTGGATAAAGAAACGGTGGATTTCGGGCCGAACTACGATGGTTCGGAGCATGAGCCTTTGGTATTTCCGGCGCGCTTCCCCAATCTGCTCGTAAATGGTTCTTCCGGTATCGCCGTGGGTATGGCGACCAATATTCCCCCGCATAATCTTTCAGAAGTCATCGACGCCTGTTTTGCGCTGTTGAAAAATCCTGACATTGATATTGAAGAGCTGATCGACATTGTGCCGGCACCTGACTTTCCGACAGCAGGTTTTATTTACGGCTTGGCGGGCGTGAAAGAAGGTTACCGTACCGGTCGTGGACGCGTGGTGATGCGCGGGCGCACACACTTTGAAGATATTGGCAAAGGTGACCGTCAGGCAATCATTATCGACGAACTGCCGTATCAGGTGAATAAAGCCAATCTGCTGATTAAAGTGGGTGAATTGGTTCGAGAAAAGAAAATTGAAGGTATCACCGAAATTCGCGATGAATCGGATAAGTCCGGTATGCGCGCGGTGATCGAGTTGCGCCGTGGCGAGATGCCGGAAGTGATTCTCAATCACTTATACAAGCAGACGCAGTTGCAGGATAGTTTCGGGATGAACATGGTGGCTTTGCTCGATGGCCAACCGCAATTGCTCAATTTGAAACAGTTCCTCGATGCATTCTTGCGTCATCGTCGCGAAGTGGTCACACGCCGTACTATTTTTGAATTGCGCAAAGCGCGCGATCGCGGTCACGTTTTGGAAGGTTTGGCAGTCGCGCTTTCCAATGTGGACGAAATCATTGCGCTTATCAAAGCTGCGGCAACGCCTGCTATCGCCAAGCAAGGATTGATGGCCAGAGAGTGGCGCTCATCTCTGGTGGAAGAAATGTTGAGTCGCGTGAGCGATGCTTCACGCCCTGAATCGTTGGCTCCGGAATTTGGCATGCAGGGTGAGGGTACTCAGCGCGCCTACAAGCTTTCTGATGTGCAGGCACAAGCGATTCTGGAATTGCGTTTGCAGCGTTTGACCGGTCTGGAACAAGACAAGATCGTAGGAGAATATCGCGAAGTGATGGAAACCATCACCGACCTGCTCGACATTCTGGCGAAACCGGAACGTGTAACACAGATCATCCATGACGAATTGGTCGCGATCAAATCGCAATACGGCGACAAGCGTCGCAGCGAGATTGTCACCCATACGCACGACATGAGCATGGAAGATTTTGTGACGCCGGAAGATGTGGTCGTCACGCTTTCGCATAGTGGCTACATGAAGGCGCAAAAGTTGGATGAGTACCGTGCGCAAAAGCGCGGAGGGCGAGGTAAACAGGCCGCGTCGACCAAGGAAGATGATTTTGTCGATAATTTGTTTATCGCCAACACGCATAATTACATTCTGTGTTTCTCCAGTCGCGGGCGTGTTTATTGGCTCAAGGTGTATGACGTACCTCAGGGAACGCGCACGATGCGTGGCAAGCCGATTGTGAATTTGTTGCCGCTCGAAGGCGATGAAAAGATCAACGCTATTTTGCCGGTGAAAGCATTCACTGACGATCAATTTGTGTTCTTCGCCACCAGCGATGGAACGGTTAAAAAGACACCCTTGTCTGAATTCGCCAACCCGCGCAAAGGCGGCATTATCGCTATCAATCTGGATGAGGGAGATTTCCTTATCGGTGTGGCGATCACCGATGGTAAACACGATGTGATGCTATTCTCGGATGAGGGCAGGGCAGTACGTTTTGAAGAAGGCGATGTGCGACCTCTAGGCCGGGCAACCCGTGGTGTGCGCGGTATGAACCTGATCAAGGGCGGCAAAGTAATTGCACTGCTGGTGGCCGAAAATGAAGAACAGACCGTGTTAACCGCGACTGAAAATGGTTATGGTAAACGCACGCCGATTGTTGAATACACCCGTCACGGACGCGGCACACAAGGTATCACCGCGATCCAGACTTCGGATCGTAACGGCAAAGTGGTTGCTGCTACACTTGTTAATACTGAAGATGAAATCATGTTGATCGGCACCAATGGGGTGTTAATCCGTACACGTGTTAAAGAGATTCGCGAAATGGGTCGTACCACGCAGGGCGTGACGCTGATCAATCTGGAAAAAGGCGAGAAACTCGCCGGACTGAGCCGTATCGCTGAAACTGATTCAGACACTGACACTGGCATTGACTCAGATGCTGATGCAGAAGGTGGGTCTGATAATTCATCAACTACGGATGATGCGGTATAAAGGCCGGTGGCATTGAATTGTTTTTAAAGTTTGATCATTGGGGGGGAGAACAGCATGACGATTTACAACTTTAGCGCAGGTCCCGCAGTACTACCGCATGAAGTGTTGCTTCAAGCTCGTGAAGAGATGCTTGACTGGCACGGCAGCGGCATGTCGGTAATGGAAATGTCGCATCGCGGCAAGGAATACATGAGTATTCAGGCCGAAGCCGAGAAAGATTTGCGAGAACTATTGGCAATACCAGCCAATTATAAAGTGTTGTTCCTGCAAGGCGGAGCGAGTCAGCAATTCGCCATGGTGCCAATGAATTTACTGCGCGGTAAAAAATCGGCTGATTACGTTAATACCGGTGAGTGGTCGAAGAAATGTATCAGCGAGGCAAAGAAATTTGGTGCGGTCAATGTAGTGGCAACCGGTGCGGACAAGAATTTTTCCTATATTCCTGCTTTTGATACTTGGCAGCGTGATCCGAACGCGGCTTACTTGCACTACACGCCGAATGAAACCATTGGCGGAGTTGAGTTCAACTGGGTGCCGGATAGCGGATCTGTGCCGCTGGTGGCGGATATGTCATCCAATATTATGTCGCGCCCGATTGATATCAGCAAATATGGCTTGATCTATGCAGGTGCACAAAAAAATATAGGTCCGGCTGGACTCACTATCGTTATAGTGCGCGAGGATTTGATCGGAGAAGTCTTGACGGGAACACCTACCATGCTGGATTACAAGACGCATTCTGAAAATGATTCGATGTATAACACGCCACCGACTTATGGCATTTATATCGCCGGTCTGGTATTTCAAATGCTGAAGCGCAAAGGCGGCATTGCCACAATGGAGAAAACCAATATTACCAAGGCTAATCTGGTCTACAGCGCGATTGATGCAAGCAACGGTTTTTACCATTGCCCGGTAGCAACATCTGACCGTTCGCGCATGAATATTCCATTCACTCTGAAAGATGCCGCACTGGATGGAGACTTTCTCAAACAGGCGGATGCACGCGGATTGTTGCAGTTGAAAGGACACCGTTCGGTCGGTGGAATGCGGGCTTCCATTTATAACGCGATGCCTCTGGAAGGCGTGCAGGCCTTGGTTAATTTCATGGGTGAGTTTTCAAAACTTCATGGCTAAGTCTTTTCAAGTTTTGACACTTAACAAGATTGCCGCTGTCGGCTTAACTCGTTTACCTGCATTGCATTATGTCACCGGAACTGATATTTCTGAGCCGGATGCAATCTTGGTGCGTTCGCACGACATGCTGGAAATGAACATTCCTTCCAGCGTGTTGGCTATCGCACGTGCAGGTGCGGGCACCAACAACGTGCCGGTAAAAAAAATGAGCGAGCGAGGCGTGCCGGTTTTCAACGCTCCGGGCGCGAATGCCAACGCGGTGAAGGAATTGGTTATTACAGGCATGTTGTTGGCCTCTAGAAATATTGTACCCGCGCTGAAGTTTGTTTCGGAATTGCAGGGCGACGACACGACGATGCACAAACTGGTTGAAGACGGTAAAAAGCATTATGCAGGCATAGAGCTGCGCGGTCGCACGCTGGGTATTATTGGCCTGGGCGCGATTGGCCGTTTGGTGGCTGATGCAGCGATCGGCCTCGGTATGCATGTTATCGGTTACGACCCTGAAATTACTGTTGATGCTGCCTGGAGTTTGCCTGCGCAAGTGAAGAAGGCAAACAGCGTGGAAGATCTGCTCAAGCACAGCGACTTTGTGACCCTGCATGTGCCATTGCTGGAGGCTACGCGAAATCTGATTAATGAAAAGCGTGTGCAAGTGATGAAAGAGGGGAGCGTACTGCTCAATTTCTCACGCGATGGAATAGTGAATGAAGATGCAATTTTGGCAGGATTAACCAGCAAACGTATTCGTAACTATGTTTGTGATTTCCCCACCAACAAGTCGCAAGACAGCGCGGGCATTATTGCGCTTCCACATTTGGGTGCTTCCACGCTGGAGGCGGAAGATAATTGTGCAGTGATGGTGGTGGATCAACTGCGAGATTATCTGGAGCACGGCAATATTTCCAACACCGTGAATTTCCCAAATATGGTCATGCCGCGTGAATCGTCATACCGTCTGGCAATTGCCAATGCCAATGTACCCAATATGCTGGGCCAAATTTCCACTGCGCTGGCTGCAGCCGGTATTAACATCCATAACATGATGAACAAGTCGCGCGGTGATATGGCCTACACGATGGTTGATACCGATAGTGCCACTCCGGCCTCATTGATCGCACAAATCGCCGCCATATCGGGTGTATTAATGGTGCGTGATTTACCACTGGAAGCATAACGGACGAACCGAGATCCGCATGAGCGATAAATTAAAACAATTCCGAGATCAAATAGACAAAATTGACGACGAGCTGTTAAAGCTCGTTAACCAACGCGCCTCGTTGGCGCAGCAGATTGGCCATGCTAAAGGCAATAGCGCGGTACTTCGTCCCGAGCGCGAGGCGCAAGTGTTGCAACGTATGTCACAGACGAACACTGGCCCCTTGTCCAAACAGGGCGTGACACAGTTATTTACCGAAATCATGTCTCAATGCCGAGCACTTGAAGCGCCTTTGCGAGTGGCATACTTGGGACCGCAAGGCACGTTCAGTGAAGTTGCCGTATTGCAGCGCTTTGGTAAAGCAAGCGAAGGTGTGCCATCGGACTCCATCGATGGGGTTTTTGAGTCGGTTGAAAATAGTACATCAAATTACGGATTGGTTCCGGTTGAAAATTCAACTGAAGGTGCGATTGGTCGTACGCTTGACCTTTTGCTAAGCAGTAATTTAAAAATATGCGGCGAAGTACTGTTGCAAGTGCATCAATGCGTGTTGTCAAATGAAAGTGACTTGTCGCTCATCCGCAAAATTTATTCCCATCCACAATCTTTTGGACAGTGCATGGGTTGGTTGAATGCGCATTTGCCGCAAGCCGAACGAATTACTGCATCCAGCAATGCAGACGCAGCGCGTATGGCGGCAACAGAGCCATTTTCCGCAGCGGTAGCCGGTGAGCAGGCCTCAGATCATTTTAAGCTCAAAGTGCTGGTGCAAAATATCGAGGATGATGCGCGCAATACGACGCGTTTTCTTGTGATTGGCAACCAGGAAGTTGCGCCATCCGGCAAGGATAAAACATCATTGGTCATGTCTTCGGCGAATCGTCCGGGGGCGGTGCATGATTTGCTGGTTCCATTGGCGCAGAACGGGGTTTCTATGACCAAACTGGAATCTCGTCCGTCACGAACGGGGCTTTGGGAATATGTTTTCTACGTTGATATAGAAGGTCATCAATCTGATTCAAAAGTAGCCGTTGCGCTGGAGCAACTCAAGCAAATCGCGGCTTTCGTCAAGGTGCTGGGCTCTTATCCGGTAGCCGTCTAAAGAAATAATCAAACAAGGTCTCAAATGAATTACTCTGATTTAGCACCATCCTATATACGCTCCATCGCACCTTATCAGCCAGGCAAGCCAATCTCCGAGCTGGAGCGAGAATTGGGTATTACCGGCATCGTCAAGTTGGCATCGAACGAAAATCCATTGGGTGCCAGTTCGGCTGCCATGGCGGCGATGAAAGAGGCGATCAAAACCATCGCTCTGTATCCCGACGGGAATGGCTTTGATCTCAAAGATGCACTGGTAAAACGCTACGGCGTGACCCATGCCAATGTGACTTTGGGAAATGGCAGCAACGATTTGTTGGAGTTGTCCGCACGCGCTTTCTTGTCACCCGGCGATAAAGTAGTGTACTCGGCACATGCCTTTGCGGTGTATGCCTTGGCAACCCAAGCTGTAGGGGCAACCGGATTTAGCGTGCCTGCGGCCCAGGGTTACGGTCACGATCTGCCAGCCATGCTCAAGATGGCGAAAGCCAAAAAAGCAAAAATAATTTTCATTGCCAATCCGAATAATCCGACCGGCACATTTTTGAGTGCCGACGAATTGCTTGAATTCATGCGCAGTCTTCCACCCGAGATACTGGTTGTGCTGGATGAAGCCTATAACGAATATTTGCCTGAAGAAAATCGCTATGACTCTGTTGCCTGGTTAAAAGATTTTTCTAATCTCATTATCTCGCGTACTTTTTCAAAAGCCTATGGTTTGGCTGGATTGCGCGTTGGCTACGCGTTGGCTCATGAGCAAGTGACTGACATGATGAATCGTGTACGCCAACCGTTTAATGTCAACAGTGTGGCGCAAGCCGCAGCCATAGCCGCATTGCGTGATGTATCTTTTGTGAAAAAGACTTTTGAGTTGAATCAGCGCGGCATGACACAGATCACCGATGGTTTGACCAAACTGGGGTTGGAATACATTCCTTCTTTCGGCAATTTTGTAGCATTCCGCATCGACAACGCGACTGCAATGTATCGACGCCTGCTTGAGCTGGGCGTGATCATCCGCCCCATAGCCAACTATGATATGCCTGACTGGTTGCGCGTGAGCATTGGTCTTGAAAGTGAAAACGCAAAATTTTTGCAGGCCTTGAAGCATGCAATCGGGGAAGCAAAATGATTATCGTAATGGGCAACGAAACGACTGACGCACAAATCGACACAGTCGTAAAAAAACTGGAAGGGGCGGGATTAAAAGCCAATATATCGCGCGGAATAGAGCGTATTGTCATTGGCGCCATTGGCGATGAAAAAAAGCTTACAGCCAGTATGTTCACTTCCTTGCCGGGTGTTGAATCAGCAATGCACATTGCAAAGCAATACAAGATCGTGTCGCGCGAATCGCATAAGCAAGACACGGTAATCGACATTGCAGGTATCCCCTTGGGTAGAAAACAAATTCAAATTATCGCGGGTCCGTGTTCCGTGGAAACACAGGATCAGATGGATTTGTCTGCAAAATTTGTGAACGAAGCCGGTTGTCGATTAATGCGCGGTGGTGCGTTTAAGCCGCGTACCAGTCCCTATTCCTTTCAAGGCCATGGCGTTGAAGGCCTGGACATGTTCCGTAAAGCCGCTGGCAAATACAAATTGCCCATCGTTACCGAATTGATGGATGCGCGCCAACTGGATGCATTCCTCGAATACGACGTGGACGTGATTCAGATCGGTACGCGCAATATGCAGAATTTCGATTTGCTCAAAGAAGTCGGTCGCACCAATAAGCCGGTCATTCTCAAGCGCGGTATGTCAGCAACTATTTCCGAGTGGTTGATGGCAGCGGAATATATCGCGGCAGGCGGCAATCACAACATCATCTTCTGCGAACGCGGCATCCGCACATTTGAAACCTACTACCGCAATGTGCTGGACGTGACAGCGATTCCTGTGTTGAAAAAAGAGACGCACTTGCCGGTGATCGTTGATCCTTCCCATGCAGGTGGCAAAGCGTGGATGGTGCCCGCATTATCGCAAGCTGCAATCGCAGCCGGCGCTGATGGGTTATTGGTCGAAATGCACCCAAGCCCTTGCGATGCCTGGTGCGATGCTGATCAGGCGCTCACACCGGATGAGTTGAAGAAATTAATGGGTACATTAGGTGCGATTGCCGGAGCGATTGGACGGACGCTGTAATATGCAACCTGCTTTTAGAAAAGTCGTCATTTTTGGTGTAGGGCTGATAGGCGGGTCTTTCTCGCTGGCGTTGCGCAAAGCTAATGCCGTCGGTGAAGTCGTTGGCTTCGGGCGCAGTTCTTCAACACTCGAGCAAGCAAAACAACTCGGTATCATCGATCGTATCGGTGACGATGTAGCACTTGAAGTGTGTGATGCCGATCTGGTTTTGCTGGCCACTCCTGTCGCGCAGATGGCCGAGATATTTGCGCGCATAGCACCTCATCTCGGTTCACATACGCTGATTACTGATGGTGGAAGTACCAAGTGTGATGTGGTGGCGGCGGCACGCGCCAATCTGGGTTCCAAAATTGCTCAGTTCATTCCGGCTCATCCCATCGCTGGTGCCGAGAAAACCGGCCCGGAAGCTGCACTCGCCAATTTGTATCAAGGCAAGAAAGTGATACTTGCACCACTGTCTGAAAATTCAAAAGAAGCGGTGGCGCGGGTACGTAGGGCATGGGAACTGTGCGGTGCGGTGGTGAGTGAATTGACCCCGCAGCAGCATGATGAAGTATTCGCTGCCGTCAGCCATTTGCCACATCTACTTTCATTTACCTTGGTGCATGATTTGGCTCAACGCGACAACCGAGAA
>CAIWKC010000131.1 GCA_903913145.1 uncultured Gallionellaceae bacterium
CAGAGACCACAAACAAAACATCAAACCTAGGAATGACTGACAAATATCGATTAACTTTCTTTCAGCATAAGCTCGAATTAAACGGAGTGCTTATCGCCAAACCACGTACATTTAGTAAAAAACCAACTTTATCTATAAAAAGTACCGACCAAGCTATTGGTGAAATACTTTGGGGCTTATTTAAGAAAATGGTGGTTGCAGACAATATTAATAATATGGTTAAATATTGTTTTGACCAGTATGCTGATTTAAACGGAAGTACTTTAATTTTAGGTGTTGCTCTATTTGGACTCTACCTATATGCCGATTTTTCGGGTTATTCCGATATTGTAAAAGGATTGGCTCGCCTATTGGGAATAGAAATAATAAATAATTTTGATAAGCCTTTTTACAGCAAAAGCATTACAGAATTTTGGCGGAGATGGCATATTTCTATGTCCACTTGGTTTAATACACATATTTTCAATCCAATAGTTATTAAATTTAGGAAC
The DNA here is from genome assembly GCA_903913145.1 of uncultured Gallionellaceae bacterium. Lineage (GTDB taxonomy): Bacteria > Pseudomonadota > Gammaproteobacteria > Burkholderiales > Gallionellaceae > PALSA-1006. The sequence continues at coordinate 492 of CAIWKC010000131.1, forward strand.
TGGAGTACTTTTGCGGTCTTTTTAGGTCTTTTTCTAACGTTTTCTTTTGCCGGTATTTGGCACGGTGCCAATTGGAAATATTTAGTATTTGGTGTTTTGCATGGTTTAGCTGTTATTATTGAACATTTTACTAAAAAGAAACGTAAGAAAATATATAGTAAAGTACCTGTATTTATAAATAATTCAATAAGTAAATTTTATGTATTAATATTTTTACTTTTTACCTGGACTTTTTTCAGAGCAAATAATACTACAGATGCTTTAGCTATTTTAGGTCGCATTTGTTCTCCTAAATTATTGGAGGCTCCTTTACAACTTTTATTGAAAACCTTTGTTTGGTGCTTGCCGCTTATTATCATTGAGTTCATACAAAAAAATCAAGCCTAGGATTAAAAATTGCGGCAATTTTGCAGAAGAATGATTCATTTTATTTGGATAAAAGCTACGTCCGATAGTTTGGCATCGTTCAATTACGATGTCTATCAGATGAAGTCGCAATAAGTGGGCCGTATTTTTTTGCGAGCAACGACAATTATTGGGAAAATGATGATTCCGGTGATGTGTTTTAAAAATAAGACAACTGTAATATTAAGTTTAAACTGATTGAAACATTGTGATATCGAAAATAATATGAACGCAATAAACGCTTTAATTTAATACGGTTGCAAAAAATTGCCCGAAAAAAAAGACCGCCCAGATAGGACAAACCTCCTATATTATTAATTAAAAATGGGGAGAATATGCCCATGACTATATGCAAAACAAGAAGTATGATTAAGGCAGTGATAAAAGTTTTACCAAAATCAGTTATTTTGACGAATAGGTACGAACTGCTGTGCGGGTGCTGACTGGATCTAATTTCAAAGGAGTTTGCTGTGCTTAAGACAATTATTAAAACCATATTTGCGACTTCATTAGTTGCAATGTTGGCCGTAGCAAATGCCGAGCCCCAGAACCAAGGCAACGGCAACCAAGGCTTCGATGCTGGCAAAAATAGCTTCTCAAACCAAGAGGGCAAAAATGGCAAAAATGGCGACAATGGTAACCGTAGATTCGGCAATCAAGGCGACGGAAACAGAGGCTTTGGTGAACGCGGTGGAGATATTCCTTCGGTACCTGAACCGTCTACCTATGGCATGATGCTCGCAGGCTTGGGTTTAGTTATCTACATGGTGCGACGTAAGAAAAATTCATAAACTCTAAATAATCAAGAACACTTCTAAAGCCACAGGGGTTTGCCCTTGTGGCTTTTCGTTTGGCTCTTTTCGAAATTAGCATTGGTTTCTTGATTGGCAACTAACGTCAGTCAACCAGCTTGTCCAATCCATCCTGCATCTGATCATTACAACGCAAAATCGTAATCCACCATCAACGGCGCATGGTCACTAAATCGCTGTTCTTTGTAGATACCTGTCGATATCGCTTGTGCAGCCATACCCGGGGTGGCAATCTGGTAATCAATGCGCCAACCGACATCTTTTGCCCACGCTTGGCCGCGATTTGACCACCAGGTATAAGCTTCCAGTTCAGGATGCAGTTTACGGAATACATCGACGAAGCCCACTTTGCTGAATAGTTCGGTGAGCCATGCGCGCTCTTCCGGCAGGAATCCGGAGTTCTTTTTATTGCCACGCCAGTTACGCAAATCTTTTTCGGTGTGGGCTATATTCCAGTCGCCGCAGATAATGACTTCGCGGCCACTTTGTTTGAGTGAAACCATATGAGGCATAAACGCTTCCATGAATTTGAATTTCACCGCTTGACGTTCTTCACCACTGGTGCCGGAGGGCAGGTAAAGTGATATCACACTCAAGTTGCCAAATTGTGCTTCTATGTAGCGACCTTCTGCATCGAATTCCGGAATGCCTAATCCTACAATGACATTATCTTGTTTTAGTTTTGAATAGAGGCCTACTCCGCTATACCCCTTTTTTTCGGCATAGTGAAAGAAGCCGTGGTAACCGAAAGGAGCAAGCATTTCTGGCGTCATGTCTCCGGCCTGCGCTTTTAGTTCTTGAACACAAAGTATGTCGGTGTTTTGTTTGCCCAGCCAATCCGGCAAGCCTTTGCTGTAAGCAGAGCGGATACCGTTAAGGTTTAAAGAAATGATGCGCATGATTTTTCTCGCTGAATGAATGCTCGCATTATAATGGAGTCACTGCCCACAATTCATCCCTCTTCGTCATTGGAAGGGATACTAGCCATTCCACTAAGCCAGCAAGTAGGCAAGTGGCTGGCTATACCGCGCAGGCGGGAATCCGGTAGGTTTAACCCAATTGTCGATTAGAAAAACACGCCTCCTACAAAGAGCGCACGGTCGAGTGGACAATCTGGGTTTAATATAGCATTTTGAATTGCCCGATTTCTGCCTGAGCTTACGACAGTCTGCACTGAGTCGGATGCAGGCCGGGTATAACGGATCTCAAAATTGTCCTTGTAAGTTTGGAGGCTTCATGCATGCTTTTCGCCAGGATTTCATCCGCTTTGCTGTCGCACAAAATGTATTGCGTTTTGGCGAGTTTCAAACCAAAGCAGGGCGTTTATCACCGTATTTTTTTAATTCAGGATTATTCCAGGATGGTGCTGCTTTACGCGAGTTGTGCCAATTCTATGCACAGGCTATTCTTGCTTCGAAAGTAGAATTTGACATGCTGTTTGGCCCTGCTTACAAGGGGATTCCCTTGGTGGCAGGAACGTCAATCGCGTTGGCCGGTCAGGGGAAAAATGTACCCTATTGCTTTAACCGCAAAGAAGCCAAAGGCCATGGCGAGGGTGGCAACACGGTAGGCGCGAAATTACAAGGCAGGGTACTGATCATTGATGATGTGATTTCGGCAGGGACTTCGGTGCGAGAATCCATCGAATTGATCAGTTCTGCTGGTGCAATCCCCAGTGGTGTGGTCATCGCGCTTGATCGTATGGAGCGAGGACAAGGTGAATTGTCTGCAGTTCAGGAAGTGAAACGCGATTACGGATTGTCCGTTATTTCAATTGCTGCATTGGATGACCTGCTTGGATATTTGCAGGGACAGGCTGAATTGGTGCAGAATCTGCATGCAGTGCAATCCTATCGTGATCGTTATGGGGTGAAAAATGCTTAAATTAAAATTATTCAGTTCCGGGTTGGTTTTGTGTTGTGTGATCAGCGCGAATGTTGAGGCAAAACTTTACAAGTGGGTCGATGATAATGGCACAACGCACTACGGTGAAACAATACCTCCTGAGTATGCAAACAAAGATGCGACACAATTAAACGATAAAGGATTTGTGGAAAAACGCATTGAAAAACTCACTCCCGAAGAAAAACACGCAAAAAAAGAAGATGAGGCTAAAAAAATTGCCGATCAGCAGGCTGCTCTAGAGTCTAAGCGCAGGGATTCAGCATTGTTAAGTACATTTAGCAACGAAAAAGAAATTGATGATGCGCGTAAAAGAAGCACGCAACAAGTTGAAGCACGAATCGATAGTGTAAAGACCATGCTGGAATCAGCACAGGGAACGCTTGCAGGGCATCTCAAAGAAAAAGATGATTTGACCAGACAAAATAAAAAGATTGACCCGACCTTGACTGAAGATATTGCGGAGGATCAGGCGAAGGTTGATAAATTGCAAATGGAACAGGCTCAAAATGATAAAGAGTTGGCTACAGTTAAAGCTCGATTCGACGCCGACAAATTACGTTATCGTGAATTGAAAGGCACTAGCCCCGCGAATCCAGCGAAAACTAATTTGATGAAGTAGAAATATCAGGCTTACTTAATCTTGGTAGTTTGCCGTTATAATTCAGAGCAACTGGCAAATCAAAATTGTGCAGCGATCCCCCTTCCGATTACAATGGCAGCATGAGCCAACTTGATCTGAGTCACCATTTTCTGATCGCCATGCCGGCGATGACCGACCCCTTCTTCGCGAAGTCGCTAACTTACGTGTGCGAACACAATGAGCAGGGGGCGATGGGCATCGTGGTAAATCGACCGATCAGCCTTACGCTGAGCGAGTTATTTGCACAGATCAATATGCCGCTTAATCAAAATGAACTGGAAGATATGCTGGTACATTTTGGTGGGCCGGTGCAGACAGACCGTGGCTTTGTGTTGCACGAGCCAAACGGTGTATGGCAATCAACATTGCACATTAACGACAAAGTTGGACTCACCACGTCAAAAGATATTTTGCAGGCGGTGGGTGAAGGCGTGGGGCCGCGCCACCTTTTAGTAACATTGGGTTATGCCGGATGGTCGGAAGGTCAGTTAGAGCAAGAGTTGTCTCAGAATGCTTGGCTGAGCGTGCCAGCCGATGAGCGGATTATGTTTGATTTGCCCGCGGAAGAGCGTTTGACTGCGGCGATGGCACTGCTGGGAATTGATTATGCAACGCTTTCCGATGAGGCCGGGCATGCGTAACTGGCTGATGAATTCACCCCTCAAAATGGCAACCCTTAAAAACAGCATTTTGTCTGCAGATTGCGCAGATTAACGCAGAATTCAGGCGAATTTATGAATGTGTCGGCCAAAAGTGGGGCGGTTTTTTGGGTTGAGTGTTGATTAATCTGCGAATAAGTGCTTTTACGATGTTCATTATTTTGGCATGACTGCCCACATACCATCCGGCACCTTGCTTGCCTTTGATTTTGGCACAAAACGCATCGGAATTGCGCTCGGTAATACCGTATCAGCTACAGCGCGGCCTCTGTCCACGATCAACGACGAAAAGAATGATGTACGTTTTGCTGCCATCGCAGCATTACTTAAGGAATGGGAACCGGTAGCGCTGGTGGTTGGTCTGCCTTGTAACGACGATGGCACTCCGCACGAAATGACTGCGCAGTGTCGTCGCTTTGCAAATCGTCTGAAGGGGCGTTTTGATTTGCCGATATTAATGGTGGATGAGCGTTATACTTCTGCCGCAGCGAGTTCGGTGCTGGACGAGGAAGGAATCCATGGCAGGAAACAAAAATCACTCATTGACCAATATGCTGCGCAGCAGATTTTGCAAGCCTATCTTGATGAACCTTGCGCAGGAATTCAGGCATGAATAATCCTCAGCTTAATAAAAACGGGGAGCTTCAACATCTACTGACCACCGAAGGTCTGCCTGTGCGCATTCTGCGCAACATTCTGGATAAAGCCACCGAGTTTGTGAATGTTGCCGAAGGGCGCGAGATCAGAAAGGTTCCGCTGCTTCACGGTAAATCGGTGTTCAATATTTTTTTCGAAAACAGCACACGTACACGAACTACCTTCGAGATTGCCGCGAAGCGATTGTCTGCCGATGTAGTCAATCTGAATATTGGTTCGTCTTCAACCAGCAAAGGCGAGACATTGCTGGATACGGTAGACAATTTGTGTGCCATGCACGCTGATATGTTTATCGTGCGACACTCGTCCAGCGGTGCGGCGCATTTGATAGCCCAGCATGTTGCTCCTGAAATACATGTCATTAATGCCGGGGATGGTCGCCATGCGCATCCTACGCAGGCGTTGCTCGACATGTTTACTATCCGTCATTACAAAAAAGAATTTCACAACTTGCGCGTTGCCATCGTCGGTGACGTGCTGCACTCGCGCGTGGCGCGTTCGCAGATACATGCGCTGACGACTTTGGGTGTACCGGAAGTGCGAGTGGTTGCGCCAAAAACTTTATTGCCAACGCAAGTGGAAAAATTGGGTGTGCAGGTATATCACGACATGGCACAAGGGTTAAAAGATGTCGATGTAGTGATGATGTTGCGTTTACAAAACGAGCGAATGCAAGGTGGGCTATTACCCTCTGCTCAGGAATACTTCAAATATTATGGCCTGACTCAAGAACGCTTGGCACAGGCTAAAAGTGATGCCATCGTGATGCATCCAGGACCGATGAATCGCGGTGTAGAGATTGATTCGAGCGTGGCCGACGGTATGCAGTCGGTCATTCTTCCGCAAGTAACCTTTGGTATAGCGGTGCGCATGGCTGTGATGAGTATTTTGGCGGGGGCAAAATGAACATCCATATCAAAAATGGTCGCCTGATCGATCCATTAAATAACATCGATGCGAATCAAGACGTATACATTGTCGATAAACGCATTGCGGGCATCGGCGTCGCGCCGCAAAGTTTTGTGGCTGAGCAAGTGATTGATGCAAACGGACTGATTGTAATGCCGGGTTTGGTGGATGTTGCCGCGCGCTTGCGCGAGCCCGGTTACGAATACAAAGCGACGTTAGAATCGGAGATGGATGCGGCAATGGCAGGTGGTGTGACTTCGTTGTCGTGCCCGCCCGATACCGATCCGCCGCTTGATGAACCAGGATTGGTGGAGATGCTAAAACATCGCGCCCGTTCGCTCAATCAAGCGCGAGTTTTTCCGGTTGGGGCTCTGACTTACGGATTAAAAGGCTCGGATCTCACCGAGATGGTTGAATTGACAGAAGCCGGTTGCAAAGCGTTCAGCCAGGCCGATGCAATGCTTACCGACACACGCGTTTTAATGCGCGCAATGCAGTACGCGGCGACTTTTGGTTATCGAGTGTGGCTGCGCCCGCAAGATGCGTTCTTGGCCAAAGATGGCGTGGCACATGACGGCGAAGTATCCACGCGTCTAGGGTTGCCTGCGATTCCGGTAATTGCGGAAACAATTGCACTTGCTACCATGTTGCAATTGGCACGTGAAACGGGTGTCAAACTGCACGTTTGTCGCATTTCCAGTGCTGATGGTGTCGAAATGGTACGCGTAGCCAAGCGTCAAGGCTTGGCTGTCACCTGTGATGTGTCGATGAACCATGTGCATTTATCCGAGATGGACATTGGCTTTTTCGATGCCAATTGTCATTTAATGCCTCCGCTTCGAAGCCAGCGCGACAAAGCTGCGCTGCGCACAGGTTTACTCGATGGCACAATAGATGCGATTTGCTCTAACCATTCGCCCGTCGATGAAGATGCCAAACAATTACCCTTCGCTGAAGCTGAAGCGGGCGCAACGGGGATGGAACTTTTACTCCCGCTGGTACTGAAATGGGCGGAGCAAGAGGGTGTGCCCCTGCTTGACGCTCTAAAGCGCATAACTATTAATCCGGCGCAACTACTCGGCGTAAAGATGGGCCACCTGTCTGCGGGATCACATGCGGATGTCTGCATATTCGATCCCTCCGTTACTTGGAAGGTCGAGTCATCCGCGCTGAAAAGTCAGGGTAAAAACACACCTTTTAATGGACACGTTATGCAAGGCCGCGTGCGCCATACTATAGTCGAAGGTCACATTGCCTTCTCGGGTATCTCCCTTTAATTCAGGTCGTCAAAAATGAATCCATTGTTAGATTTTAGTGGTCTGCCACGTTTTGCAGAGATCACGAACGAACACATTAGTCCCGCCATAGATGAGCTGTTGGCTCGCAATCGCGAGCTTTCCAGCAAGTTACTGTCTGATACAACATCGCCAACCTGGGCTAATTTTGTGCAACCTTTCGAAGATGCCAACGAACATTTGTCACGGGCATGGGGGCAAGTAGGCCATCTTAATATGGTGATGAATAGCCCGGAGTTGCGCGAGGTGTATAACGCCAATTTGCCTAAAGTCACACAGTATTATGCCGAGTTGGCCCAGAACCTGGCGCTGTTTCAACAATACAAAGTGATTCGCAATAGCGAGGGCTACGCGGCATTAAATGTTGCGCAGAAAAAAATCATTGAGAATGAATTGCGTGATTTCCGTCTTGGCGGTGCTGAATTACCGGAAGAACAAAAAGCACGTTTTATGCAAATACAGGAAGAACTTTCCGAGCAGTGTTCAAAGTTTTCCGACAACATACTTGATGCAACCAACGCCTACACTTGTGTGGTCGAAAATGAAAAGGAAATTTCTGGCATTCCGGCAGATGAGTGCCAAGTGGCTGCCGAGGCAGCAGTAGAGGCTGGCAAAAAAGGCTGGCTATTTACATTAAAAGCACCTTCCTATGGACCTGTGATGCAGTATGCCGATAATCGGTCTTTGCGTGAACGAATGTATCGAGCGTATAGCACTCGCGCCAGTGAGCAACTTTTGGAAGGTGGCAAAATAGAGCTAGATAATACGCCGCTGATGACGCAGATATTAAAACTACGCGCAGAAGAAGCCGCGATGCTAGGATTTGCCAACTTTGCCGAATATTCCCTGGCAAGCAAGATGGCAGATTCTCCTTCTCAAGTGGCAGAGTTTCTGCGTGAGTTGGCGCAACGAGCCAAACCCTTTGCGCAAAATGATCTGGCTGAATTGCGTCTATTTGCTGCTTCAGAGTTAGGAATACACGATTTACAATCTTGGGATGTCGGGTATGCCAGCGAAAAATTACGTCACCAACGTTACGCATTTTCAGAACAGGAAGTGAAGCAATATTTTCCCGAAGATGCCGTGCTATCTGGTTTGTTTGGCTTGGTAACTTCGCTGTTTGGTCTTAACATTTCAGCGTCACTTGCGCCAAAATGGCATGATACGGTGCGCTTTTTCGATATACGTGATGACAAGGGTGCGTTAGTCGGGCAGTTCTACCTTGATCTGTATGCACGTGCGAGCAAACGAGGTGGCGCATGGATGGATGATGCGGTCACACGGCGGCGAACAACCAATGGAATTCAAACCCCAGTGGCCTATTTGAATTGTAACTTTGCCTCTCCTCTGGGCGGCAAACCGGCGTTGTTTACACATGACGAAGTGATCACGCTATTCCATGAATTCGGCCATGGCATACATCATTTATTAACACAAGTGGAAGACTTGGGTGTTTCAGGTATCAATGGAGTGGAATGGGATGCGGTTGAATTGCCCAGCCAATTCATGGAAAATTTCTGCTGGGAATGGGATGTCTTGCAAGGCATGACACGCCATGCAGACACAAACGAAAAACTACCACGAGCACTGTACGACAAAATGATTGCGGCCAAGAATTTTCAGAGCGGTTTGCAAATGCTACGACAACTCGAGTTTTCATTGTTCGACCTGCGCTTACACAGTGATTTTGACGCCAGCGGGAAACTAAGCGTTCAGCAGTTGCTCGATCAAGTTCGTGCGGAAGTCGCTGTTCTCATTCCTCCTTCGTTTAATCGTTTTCAAAATAGTTTCTCGCATATTTTTTCAGGCGGGTATGCGGCTGGCTATTACAGTTACAAGTGGGCGGAGGTATTATCAGCGGATGCTTATAGCATGTTCGAAGAGCACGGAATACTGGACGCAGCCACGGGTAGTCATTTTAGACGTGAAATATTGGCCGTGGGAGGCAGTAGAAACGCCATGGAATCTTTTGTCGCTTTTCGGGGCAGGGAACCCAAGATTGACGCACTATTGCGTCATAACGGTTTGGTGAGCTAAGCTAGAATAAATTAATCATTATTTGGAGTGAATATGAGTAAATTATTTCTTTCGATATCACTGTTATTTCTGGCATCAATCGTTCAGGCGGGAGCACTTTATCGCTCAATAGATGAAAATGGAAACGTGCTATACAGCGATAAACCGGATCTGAACGCGGCGGACACCGAAAAATTAAATTCAGGATTCGAACCCGCGCAAGATGATGCACTTTCATTCGAAGCGCGTCGTGCCAATTCAAAATTTCCTGTCACTTTATATGTAGCGGACAGTTGCGGAAGCGGTTGTACTCAGGCACGTGATTATTTAACTAAACGCGGAATACCTTTTACTGAAAAGAAATTGGTCACAATGGAAGATATTGAAGCCTTCAAGAAAGACTCCGGAGGCAATCAGATTCCTGTCATGCACATTGGAACCAATTGGCTAACCGGTTTTATGGAAAGCAGTTGGAGACTTGCATTGGATGATGCCGGTTATCCAAAAAATGCGCCATATGCTCCGAAATCAAATTCTCCCGCCGATAAGCAAAAGAATTAATGAAACTTGCCACGTGGAATGTAAATTCCCTCAAAGTGCGTTTACCGCATTTATTGGAGTGGCTCGCTGCAAATCCGGTGGATGTCATCTGTTTGCAAGAGACCAAACAGCAGAACGCAGATTTTCCTCAGGCAGAATTGCAAGCGGCCGGTTATTACACGGCCTTTAGCGGGCAGAAGACTTATAACGGGGTAGCAATTTTGAGCCGCACGCCGTTAAGTGAAGTGCAGTTCGGCATCCCGAATTTTGTGGATGAACAAAAGCGCGTCATTGCTGCAACGATCAATGGTGTGCGGGTGGTGTGCGTATATATTCCCAATGGTCAGAGCCTTGATTCGGATAAATACCAATACAAATTGAGGTGGCTGTCTGCCCTGCGAGATTGGCTTGAACTGGAAATAAAACAGTACCCAAAGTTGGCATTGCTGGGCGATTACAATATTGCACCGGAAGACCGAGATCTTTATGACCCTATAGGATGGGCGGGAAATGTATTGGTAAGCGAGCCGGAACGTTCAGCCTTTCAAGGGCTGCTGCAGCTTGGCTTAAAGGATTCGTTCCGATTGTTTGAGCAGGCAGAGAAATCCTACTCTTGGTGGGACTACCGCATGATGGCGTTTCGGCGCAATATGGGATTGCGCATTGATCATATTCTTATCAGTGAAGCACTTGTCGCAAATTGCGCAGGTTGTTTAATTGACAAGGCTCCGCGTAAGCTTGAACGCCCCTCTGACCATACCCCGGTCGTGACAGAAATTCAGATTGATTGAAAGAATATAAACAGCCCTGAAGTTTTATTTCAGGGCCGGAAATAAAAGTTCAATGACTAGAAATTAAACCCTAATTTCAAAGATGCTCCAGCTTGCGTAGCATTGTTCCATCCGTTAGCCAGAACATCTCTGCTGGCTGTTACTGCCAAGTCCAAATGTGGCTTGAAGTAGGGAATCCTTGGTGAAAGTCCAAATCCAAGAGAAACCAAATCTTGCCCTTTGCTCAATAAGTCAGAACGAAAGCCGGCACGTAACTGTGCCCAGCCCCAAGCACTCAATTCTCCGCCGATACCTGCATATTGAGATTTGCTCTCAAGGCCGGCGGGGTTGTTTTTAGCCAAATCCAGATCAAGTGCAACCGTTGACCATGCGTTTTCATGAGAAACACCAAGTCTACCTTGTGGATTCATGTTTAACTTGGCTCCATCGGCAACAGGAGTTGCTCCAACTCCCAGCACTGGTGCCTGCTTGAAATCAAAGGACTGAGGAATAACGTTTTTGACTACAATCCCAGTACGCCATCCGTTGTTATAGGATTTTGCAACACCCATGTCGAAGTTGACGGTGTTGTATTTAGCTAAATAATCGTTTCCTGTCACGCCAGAGGTGCTGGTGCCATTGTTCGCAGATAACAGTGCATCAAATAATTGCAAATTCATGACCTTTGGTGTGAAACCCAATGACCATGAGTGATTGTAAGTAACAAGATTATGCGAAATGGATAAGCCGGCTTCTTCTATGGCGACACCGCGAATATGAAGCTTCGATTGCAATGTGCTACTGCTATTGAAATTAACAGCATTTGAGGCGCTGCCTAGACTGTTGTTCAGATTAGTAGCGGCAGCTAAGCAGTTATTTACGTCCGCAGTTGTTCCCGTCCCTGACTTAACTGCTGCGCAAGCACTAGCAGCAGTACTGCTAGCACCATTCAGAATGTTGGCAGCTGATTGAACAGATGTAGATAAATTTGATAGTGTTTGTGCGTCATTGTATTCCAATGTCCCACCAGCAGCGCCCCAAGCATCTGCATAAAATGCAAATCCCCAGTCTTTGCCCGGTATCCCAACGACAGTTGCAACACCAAACTGAGCTTGTACCGGTTGTTTATCTAGGGGGATTAGTGTGTTGTTGACCTTATCAAGATTCGTTGCAACAGCAGTCATGTTTGCGGGCAACTGTTGAATTACAGATGACGTACTGCTACTCGCACTCTGGTTGGCTGCGGTTACAGAAGAATTAAGCACATTAATATTGTCGCTCAGTGTTTTTAGATTGTTATGCATATTAGCTGGATCGTATAAACGTGCACCAATCACAGGAAGTTCAAATGAATATTTCTTAGAAGGATCACTAGCCGTCAGCATTGCAGGGTTGAAAAACGGTGCAGTAGAGGGGTCGCCAACGGCAACACCAGTACCTCCCATTGCCATAGATCGAGGATCAAAAGAATCGAACGGCAATGCAAATGCGTATGAAACGTTCATTAATATGGTTACAAGAAAAATTAATTTCATCCTAATATTTAGCATCATTATTTCTCCGTTGTGGACGTGTGGAATAGGTTCGAATTTTTTGAAAAGGATGAGATCTTTTAGATTTTTCTAAATGCATTTACAGCATTTTGTCAGAAACTTATCAGGTTTACTAGGAAGAAATTCTTTATATATAAATATGGATGTTTAGGGCTTTCAGGAATGAAGATTAAAAATTCAATCCGAATTTCATCGCCAGGCCAACTTGCGTTGCACCGTCCAAGCCATTTTTGAATATGTCAGGACTCGCTGTCAATGCGATATCGAAATGTGTCTTAAAATTGGGCACGCGCGGGGAAACGCCTAAACCAACTGATGCAACATTACGGGCTGCATTAACCAAATCCGCTCGATAACCGGCACGAATTTGAGTCCAGTCTGAAGTGCTTATTTCTCCACCAAGTGCAACAAATTGGCTCGGGTCTTCTAACCCTGCAGGATCGTTCCTTGTCAAATCCGCATCAAAAGCCACAGTAAACCATTTTGGATATTCGTATGAAATACCACCTCGGACTTGCGGTGTTAAATAGAGCGTGGATCCATTAGCTACCGGAGTTGCACCGGCTGAAGGGGCATTTTTAAATTCAAACGATTGTGGAATGACGTTCTTAACAACAATCCCGGTACGCCATCCGCTTAGATATGTTTTGGCCAAGCCTACATCAAAGTTTAGCGTGCTGTAGTAAGCCAGATAATCGTTGCCGGTTAAATTGGACACTTTGGATGAAGTTGCCAGGGTTGCATCATACAATCTCAGTTGCATTACTTTGGGCGTGATTCCCCACGACCAATCAATATCATTAGAGACTTGCGCATGGGAGATGGACACCCCGCCTTCGGTTACGGCAACACCGCGAATATGGATTTGAGATTGAAGTGTAGTTGAACCGGGGTTGACATTGGCTGCAGCTGTCGTAATGTTGCCGGCGTTGGCCGTGACGGTTGTTGAAGTGGCAGTAACAGTGTTTTTAGCTGTATTGAGGGAAGTATTGGCACTGTTTAGAGCATTTTGACAGGGAGTATACGAACCTGCAGCGGTAATCGCAGTTGTGGAACATACAGCAATTGCATTATTAAGCAAAGTGCTTGCTGCGTTTAAGTCAGTAGTAGCAGTTCCGGTTGCAGTTCCTATACCGAGCAAGTTAGTGCCGATCGTTGTTCCAGCCGTTGTGATGGTGGTGACTGTTGAAGAGTCTTTATATACAAGTGCACCTCCCATCGCGGCCCAAACGTCTTTATATATTGCTATTCCCCATTCCCGACCAGGTATTGCGAGAACAACACCTGCGCCGAAATCAGCTTGTACAGGATGACTATTTAAACTATTCAACACTTGATTTACTTTGGTGATATCGGCTGTCACAGTGTTTACATTATTCCCTACTGTTGTCGAGTTACTAGAGACTGTTGCCATGCTGTTCGTTACGTTGCCTAGCTTGGTGGCTACTGGGGTCAAGCTAGCAAGGGCTGCAGCTGCTGAATTAGCATCAATAATTGTGGAAGCGGCTGGGATAGCAGCTATGGTGTTGGACAGCGCAGTAATATTGTTGGATAAAACGGTAGTATTACTAGAAAGCGTAGCTGAATTAGTGTTCAGATCAGTACCGGCACCCGGAAGGGTTTTACCTATATCACTTAAAGTCGTCCAATTGGTATGCAAATTTCCCGGGTCTATTAAACTTGCACCTAAAATCAAATCAAAGGAAAACTTCTTAGAATGATCTGCAGCGGAAAGCATTGCAGGATTAAAAAACGGAGCTAATGAAGGATCATCGACGGCAACACCCGTACTTCCCATTGCCATTGAGCGTGGATCGAACGTATTGAATGGCAGCGCCAATGTCACTTCACTAATGAACATCAAGACAAAAAAAACGGACAGCCTTGAAACACATTTACACATGGATTCCTCGCTTAAGGCATCACAATCGGTTTGTTGTTATGCAATAAAGCGAAGTATACGGCATGTGCTGTATCACGCGAAATTCTCTAAAAAATTAGATTTCTCTAAGTTTCTTCCAATCCAAGTTCCTGAATTTTGCGTGTTAAGGTATTACGGCCCATTCCAAGCAGAGTAGCTGCCTCGATACGGCGCCCACCAGTATGCTGGAGTGCTTGAGTGATGAGCGTTTTTTCGAATTGTTTAGTGAGTCCTTCGAGAATATTGGGTTCGTTGTGCTGAAGTGCGAGCGTAACTTGCTGAGCTAGCGAACTACGCCAATCCTGATTCAGTGTACTGCTGGTCTGGGTGTCACGCCATTCAGAAGGTAAGTCAGCAATCTCCACCATACGCGTTGGCGTCATGACAGAAAGCCAATGACAAAGATTTTCTAGTTGCCTTACGTTACCGGGTATATCTTGTGCGGAAAGGTAGTTAAGTGCCGCTTCACTTAATGTCTTTTGCTCTACGCCTAATTCTTTGGCACTTTTCTGCAAAAAATATTTAGCCAGAAGTGGTATATCTTCACGGCGTTCACGCAGAGGTGGCAGGCGTAGACGAATAACATTCAACCGATGAAACAAATCTTCACGAAACAAACCCTGCTTAACTCGTTCATCGAGATTCTGGTGAGTGGCTGCAATGATGCGGACATTAGCCTTGATTGGCTGATGTCCGCCGACGCGATAAAAATTCCCGTCCGACAAAACACGCAGTAATCGTGTCTGCAATTCAGCGGGCATATCACCGATCTCGTCAAGAAATAGAGTGCCACCTTCAGCTTGCTCAAATCGTCCATGACGAGTGGTTGTGGCGCCGGTAAATGCACCGCGCTCGTGGCCAAACAATTCTGATTCCAACAAATCTTTTGGAATAGCAGCTGTATTGATTGCAACAAACGCTTTGTCAGAACGCGGACTGTGGCGATGCAGTGCTTGTGCAACCAACTCTTTACCAGTACCTGATTCGCCGTTTATGAGGACTGTAGCATTGGATTGTGCAAGACGACCAATGGCGCGAAAAACTTCCTGCATAGAGGGTGCATGACCGAGAATATCCGGGGCAGATTGTGCATCTTCAGTTTGCATGTTTTTTCGCTGGCTTTGTTCCAGCGCGCGGCGGATCAGTTCAACCGCGTGATTAACGTCAAACGGTTTGGGTAAATACTCAAAAGCACCACCCTGAAAAGCGGATACTGCACTTTCCAGATCGGAGTAGGCGGTCATGATGATGACGGGCAAGTTAGGATGGTCGTCGCGAAGCTTTTGCAATAAATCCAGGCCAGAACTCCCTGGCATGCGTATGTCACTAATCACCATTTGCGGCAAACTGGAGGGTAACTCTGAAAAAGCCTCGTCGGCTGAGGCGAAGCTCTTGTATTCTATTTGTTCGCGCGCCAGTGCTTTTTCAAGAACCCAACGGATAGAACGGTCATCATCAATGATCCAAACAGGTTTTGACATATTATTTACCCAAGTTAGAGAGAGGAAGCATAACTGTAAAAGTGGTGCGTCCCGGCTCACTTTCAAATTCGATGCTGCCTTGATGTTGACTGACGAAATCTTGCGCCAGCGTCAGACCTAACCCATGGCCATCGGCGCGCCCGGAAACCAGCGGGTAAAAAATTTTATCGCTCAAGTGGGTAGGTATTCCCGGGCCATTGTCGGACACTTGTACCATCATGGCGAGGCGATGTAATTTTTTCATCAGCGTTACTTGGCGAATAATGCGCGTACGCAATAGGATCTGCCCTTTTCCATGCATTGCTTGTGCGGCATTACGCACGATGTTGAGCACCACCTGAATCAGCTGTTCTTTGTCGCCGTGCAGATCAGGCAGACTAAGATCGTAATCTCGGCGAATAATTAATCCTTCTGGCAGTTCGGCCAGTACTACACTTCGAACTCGCTCTAGAACTTCGTGAATATTAAGTGCACTAAAATGAGGCGCGTGCTGCGGAGTAAGTAACTTTTCCATCAGTGAGCGAAGACGATCCGCTTCCTGAATCACAACTTGGGTATATTCGCGCAGAGCAGGCTTTTCCAACTCTTGCTCGAGCAGTTGCGCTGCACCGCGAATACCTCCCAGCGGGTTTTTAATTTCGTGTGCCAAGTTTCTGAGTAGCAAACGATTAGCCTGTGTCTGATCGAGCATCTGTTCTTCGCGAGCAAGTTTCAAGGGGCGCTCGATGGTGTGGAATTCCAGTAACAAAGCATAGTTACCCAGATATAAAGGGGTGGCAACACAGCAAAGATGCAACCTATGATTTAAAGTATGCGTACCCAGTGTGAGCTCATGTTCGATATGACCTGAGTTAGTAGCGAGTGCAGACTGAATAGCGCTGAAAAGTTGATCAGTTTGAGTAAATGCGTGCTGCAACGGATGCCCGATCAGGTTTGTGTTGCTTAAACCAAATAAATGCTCTGCCGCAGGATTGAGATAAGCGACTCGAGATTCTTGATCCAGCAGCATGACTGCGGTCGAAAGATGTTCCAGAGTCGGAAAAGTAGAATTTGACATGACAACCTCTAAGCAGAAAACATGCCAAATTAAAGTATGTTATTTATTGTTTTTGGAAAGTTCAGTATTAAGTGCGGCGATATTTTTTTCATGCATTTGTACCAGTTCCTGAAGAGCGTTCATCTTTTCATCTTGTTTGGAAACATTGCGATACACTTTGCCATCTTTGTCAGTGTAAGTTTCAGGATTTTCAGCTCCTGCTTGTAGATTATTCCGTGCTTCGGCGAGTGCTTTTTCTTCAGTAGAAAGTTCATCCTGCAAAATCTGCCTGCGAGTATTGTCACGGCCTTTCTGAGTAGCAGTGTCAACCCGAGGAAAATCGGCACTGTTGTCTTTAGCTGAAACATGAGGTGGTACAGTCGGAAGCGGAGTAAGGTGCAATTTTTTCCCCCCCTTGAGAGGCGTGCTTGAATAAGTCACATGCCCATCCGCATCAACTCGCTTGTAAATTTCAGCCTGTGCAGTTTGAACAGATAACAAACCCCAAATAACCAGAAAAGAAAATAGCTTCATAAATCGTGCCTTAATGACAATATTGTGAGTATAGGCGAAGGATCTTCGAGTGACAAACTTGCTACATAATATTATGCGTCGTGCCCGTGCAGGTGGAAATCCAGTGATAAATAATAAAATATGTAGCTGGCAAAGCACCGAATTTGTCCTGCTTTGCAGGAATTTTATAACAAACTGGATTACAGTCTATGCGGGAATGAAGGCTTGGTGACCATTGGTTGTTGTGTTTGGAAATGCCAAATAATTCAGGACAAAAAAACGGAGCCTCGCAGGCTCCGTTTTAGACAGCTTCAGAAAATATTACAGGCTGTAGTACATATCAAACTCAACCGGGTGAGTTGTCATGCGGATGCGATTGACTTCTTCCATCTTCAAGTCGATGTAGGCTTCGATAAAATCTTCCGAGAACACGCCACCACGAGTCAAGAATGCATGGTCAAGTTTCAGATTATCCAAAGCTTCATCCAAAGATGCGCACACAGTTGGGATCTTTGCATCCTCTTCTGGTGGCAAATCGTAAAGATTCTTGTCTGCCGGGTCGCCAGGATGAATCTTGTTTTGGATACCATCCAGACCGGCCATCATCAGTGCTGCAAAAGCAAGGTACGGGTTGGCCAGCGGATCAGGGAAGCGTGTTTCGATACGGCGTGCTTTGTCGCTCAATACGTGAGGAATACGGATCGAAGCAGAACGATTCTTTGATGAATAAGCCATTTTAACTGGAGCTTCATAGTGAGGAACCAGACGCTTGTAAGAGTTGGTGCCAGGATTCGTGATTGCGTTCAATGCCTTGGCGTGCTTAATGATACCGCCAATGTAGTACAGAGCGGTTTCAGACAGACCGGCATAGCCGTTACCCGCGAACAAATTTTTGCCATCTTTCCAGATAGATTGGTGAACATGCATACCGGAACCGTTGTCGCCAACGATAGGTTTAGGCATAAACGTGGCAGTCTTGCCGTATTGATGCGCAACATTCAGTACTACATATTTCAAAGTTTGAGTCCAGTCTGCGCGCTTGGTCAGCGTGTTGAATCTGGTACCCAGTTCGCATTGTCCGGCATTGGCAACTTCATGGTGATGAACTTCAACCGGAATGCCGATCTCTTCCAAGGCTAGACACATTGCCGCCCGAATGTCATTCAAACTATCGACTGGAGGAACGGGGAAGTAACCACCTTTAACAGTTGGACGGTGACCTGTGTTGCCACCTTCAAATTTTTCACCAGTAGCCCATGCGCCTTCTTCAGAATTTATTTTGAGGAAGCAGCCGGACATATCGACCTTCCATTCGACAGAGTCAAAAATGAAGAATTCTGGTTCCGGGCCGAAATATGCAGTATCACCGATGCCGGAAGACTTCAAATAAGCCTCAGCACGTTTGGCAATAGAACGCGGGTCACGGTCATAGCCTTTGCCATCAGTTGGCTCAATCACATCGCAAGTCAACACGAGAGTTGGTTCGTCAAAGAACGGGTCAAGGTAAACAGAATCTGGATCCGGCAAAAGCAACATATCGGAAGCTTGGATGCCTTTCCAACCGGAAATCGAGGAACCGTCGAATGCGTGTCCGCCTTCGAATTTGTCGGCATCGAAATGGGAAACAGGCACACCAACGTGCTGTTCCTTACCTTTTGTGTCGGTAAAACGTAGATCAACAAACTTGATGCCCTGTTCTTTAATCATTTTTAGAACGTCGGCGGCTGATTTAGACATACTCGAATCTCCCAAGAAAAAATATTAAAACAACGCAATTAACAAAAAACAAGATTACTACAACAAGACCCACACAGCAGAAATTGTGCCAATACCCAGAACCTTGCAGGTGAGGCATTGTGCCATATTTGCAGAATGGATGGACTGACATTGAACGCCCTTGAATAGGGCGCTCAAGGTTGCCGCTGCACTAATTTGGGGCGCTATACATCAAGAGACGAATACTTCGAAAGTATTTATCGTCCGAAGCAATCTCAGCGCATCCACGCTGCAAGCTTGCAATATCTTCCGAATTTTCCAGAAATATTTCTGCCTCTACTTTTCCGCTTAAATAATGCAGGACTATATGCGAAGTCGGAGGGAGTTCTTTGCCGAGACGATTGCTTAGATGCGCCAACAGCAGATGGCGTTGAGGTAAGCGTGCATTGGGCTTTGCTTGCATGTCATCTTCCGAATCGATATGCACCATCACATCCATTACATGATGTTCTTTAAGTACGGCAGCCCGTGCAGCTTCGGCAATGTAATGTCCTTCAGAAACGCTTATTTTTGA
>CAIWKC010000132.1 GCA_903913145.1 uncultured Gallionellaceae bacterium
TGTGTGCTGAGAAGTTCCCTAATTTTCGATACGTTTCGAGGTGTTCTCGCGTGTTGCGAGAAAGTCCTAGCTTCTTGTTTGTTTTGGCATCGTCAATGATGTCATTTAACATCTTAAAGTTTCCTGCTCCGTCTTGAATTTCTGCTTCGAGCTTTGCTTCTTGATAGGCAAGAATTAGCATTATTTCAAGCAGGCGGCGCATTAGCACGGCACAACCATCGAAAATATTGTTCTCGAATGATGAGTTAATTTGTTTAATCAGTGCTCTGATAAATGCTCGCTCTTTTTGCAGCAAAGATTCAGGCAAAACTGAGTCATGAGAAATAACATCCTCCGTCTTTGTCGCAAGGTCTGGAAACTCAGTATCTAAGGCCTCAATAGTTGACGGATGAATCTTGAAGTATTCATTCTTCCCTCCCGATACAAACATCCGAGATTTTTTTATATTGATCTTTAAGCGGCCAGCATTTGGTTTTGGATAGCCATTCTTTTCAAGCCAGTCACAAAGTTGTTGCGTCGTAAACGACATTACATCGTTTATTCGTAAATTGTAGAAAGCTAGTAGTAAAGAGCGGCGAAGCTCAGTTTGTTTGGAAAACTCCGTTTTTGCAAAAAATTCTGTTAGTAGCATTACTTGGCACATTTGTTTAAACAATGAACTCCCTCGTCAAAGTAATACGGGGGGCTATAAATACATTAGGCATGCAATCTATCGGCAAAAGCCGGCCTTTGCAAGTGATAGAAAGTCTGCGCTTTTGATGGTTGTTCAAGTCTGAATCGGAGAGCCAAATAGAACTCAGTATTGAACTTCCGCTGCTGGTACCAAGTGTTCACCGAACTAATGCACCACAGAGCAGGCTTACAGATTTTGCCGAAAATATGTATGAACCGACGGCTAATGTTTAAAACCCGATAGTTATACTAGTCGCGATAGTTAAGTTTGACTCCCGGTGGTTCTGCAAAGATAACTTTCTAATCTGCAAAGCCTCTTGAACCAAAGAATTTCTTAGATTTTGCTTTAATTATTCATATTGTTGAATCTGGCTAGCCCATAAGACTCAATTAATTTCACCTCAATTCATATGGTTCTTATATTATTCGCTAATTGTTTTTACGTGGCGTGACTTGTTTTAGCAATGACCGAAAATCAGAACCCCGAACAGAAAGCCCGCGATAACATCGACGCGCTGCTGAAGCAAGCGGGTTGGGTTGTTCAATCCGCCAAGAAGATCGACCTGAATGCCGGGCTGGGACAGGCGGTACGCGAGTATCCAACTGATACAGGCCCGGCTGACTATGTGCTGTTCGTGGACAAAAAAGCGGTAGGAGTGATCGAGGCCAAGCGCGAAGAAGAAGGACAACGACTCACTGCCCATGAAGGCCAAACGGCAGACTATGCGGCGGCGAAGTTGAAGTGGGTCAACAACAAAGAGCCATTACCTTTTCTGTATGAGAGCACCGGCATCATCACGCGCTTTACTGATGGTCGCGATCCCAAACCGCGTTCGCGCGAAGTGTTTAATTTTCACCGTCCTGAAACCATTAAGGAGTGGCTGAGTCAAGATGCCAGCCTGCGCCAACGTTTACAGCACATTCCCGAACTCAATCCGAACAATCTACCTGCCAAAGAATTGCGCCTGCGCGATTGCCAGGAAATCGCCATTGCCAACCTAGAAACTTCTTTCAA
>CAIWKC010000133.1 GCA_903913145.1 uncultured Gallionellaceae bacterium
AGATATACTCATGGTGAAAGTTAAAGTCCCATTTAGTGCTAGGTTCTAGTACATGGCATGCTGCCATGAAGAAGTGGTAAAAACTTTTCTTATACAGGGATTTCTGTAGTTCCCGTCTCAGTATTTGTACTTGTATCGTTTTCATTTTGGCTCCTTGGTTAAATTGCAAAGCCATTTTGATAGATTCTATTTGTGAATACTAGACCAATTATCAGCCTATAATATATTCCAATTTAGAATATATAATTTTTTGGATAAACTATCTGCCCTTCAAACTTTTGAACGTGCTGCCGAAACGGGAAGTTTTTCTGAAGTCGCTAGTGAACACGGGACAAGTCAAAGCTCGGTTAGCAAATGTGTTGCGGCATTGGAAAAGTATCTATTTGATTAGACAATTTCTAAATTTCCTAGATGTTTATACGCCGGGAAAATTGTCGAGTTCTTCTTTCCCAAGATTTGCTCAAGTAATTCGGTCAACGCTTGGCGCTTGTCAGACGCCAGACCACACGGTGCTAAGATATCATTGCGCCATCGTGACCGAGGGATGGCATCAGATAACCTTGATCATAATAAGAAATTGACTAATGCCAGCTAACTGGAAGCTAAGAGTGATTTTGAAAATAAATTTTGTTTGCAGGTTAGTGGAACAATCCGCAAGGAAGATGGAAGCTGCAATAGTACAATTAAATTTTACTAAATTTCATTTGTAGAAATTGGTATGATTTCTCCCAGGCAGATTACATAAGAACCCTTGGATTCTGCACCTTGCGCAAGCTGAAATTGGTTAGTACACATGAAACAGCAAGAATCAAAAGACAACAATTTAACGGTTGAGTCTATGCTCAGGGCTGTTCCTGCAATAAAAGCTGATATGAGAAGCAAGACCGTACTGGATCTATTTCACAAGGATAAACAGCTGTATTCGCTACCGGTCGTAAATGACAAACTCAAACCGGTAGGGATGGTCGTTCGACAGGAAATCACTGAAACCTTCAGCAAGCCCTATTTTAAAGAACTGGTAGGCGACAAACCCATTTCTGACATGATGAATAATAATCCCATCATAGTTGACCACAATACCGCAGTTGAGGATGTTGCCCGGATCATCTTAGATGCAGGCATCCAGCACATGGTGAGCGGCTTCATCATTACCAAAGATGGTCGGTATCTTGGAATGGGAAATGGATACGACCTAATCAACGAAATAATAAATTACAGACAAAAGCACCTCTTTGATTTGGCACATTTTGACCAACTAACTAATCTACCAAATCGCACCCTTCTCTTGGATCGTTTGGCTCAGGCCATTTCTATTTCCTCTCGCAATAATAATAAAATTTCGCTGCTGTTTATTGATCTCGATGGATTCAAGTTCGTGAACGACACGTTCGGGCATAACATTGGGGATAACCTGTTAAAGGAAGTAGGTAAACGGCTGCTTGGATGTATCAGGGAAGGAGATACGGTCGCTCGCTTGGGCGGCGACGAGTTCGTCGTAAGTCTGCTCGAATCTGATTTGAAGAGGGCAATTATGGTGGCAGAGCGCATATTGGAGAAACTGAAGCAGCCCTATGATTTTGGGCTCAAGGATGTCATAACAAATATTTCTGGCAGCATAGGCATCGCTGAATACCCTGACCATGCAGGAAACCGCAGTGAGTTAATTGAGGCAGCAGACAAAGCAATGTATGCGGCGAAAAAACGGGGTAAAAATCAATATGTCGTTTTCGACCCTGCACATCTTGGGTAATTTAGGGTAGGAAGGTGAAATTAATGGCTGAAATTGATTAGTATTACTGTCATCGATGTTCGTAAAGGCAAGCTTGATGCCGTGATGCGCCAGGAACATCTGGGTGGAGAGAAATGTAATGTGGATTATTGCGGGGAAACGATGCCCGTAACCTGATAGCAACAAAAGCTTAATTAAGATGTAAAGCGTTTGGAATAAATTGCTATTTATGTTGTTTGCTCTACTGACCATTTAAAGTCTGGAAGAATTGCCATGATAATTTTTTTCCATAGTTATGGAGTTACATTTATCCTTCAGGCGTCGAGTGGATTAATAAAAGGCGGATTATTATGTTAGAACTATCAGAAACTCATCACACCCAAGCTCCAATAATGGTTGATAATGAAGTTGCTTTTTCGGTTGATGAAAAATTACAAAGTCTGATTCAGCTGTGTTGTGACAACGGATTTTCCCTCTGCAATCACGCGGACTATGCCGCTGTCAATATTTACTGCAACTACATCAAACATTTTTCATCCTTTCTTTGCATCTTCTTCTTTGAC
>CAIWKC010000134.1 GCA_903913145.1 uncultured Gallionellaceae bacterium
AGTCTAAATACCCCACCATTCCTATTCAAAGCCTTTACTTCAATTTTTTCTGCTCGCTCAACTTTGTCGTAAATTCCGGGTACAGACAAACATCCTTCCTCACATTTACTTTCACCCTCACTATGTATTAATTCAGGATTGATAAGCACCAGTAACTGGTCGTGTGATTCAGACACATCAATTACAATAATTCTCACGTGAGCATTCACTTGAGTTGCAGCCAAGCCTACCCCCGGCGCGGCATACATCGTTTCTGCCATATCTTCGATCAACTTTTGAATTGGCTCGGTGATTGTTTCCACTTTTTTTGCAACTTTGTGCAAACGCTCATCAGGATATATAAGTATAGGTAGAATCGACATATGCTTGCTAATTTAAGTAACTAGATGCAGAATTTAATCTCGAGTACGAACTTCGTACCGCACTTAACCTTAATTCGTTGGGATTTTCATGCGCATTATTATATCGTTGATTTGTCTTCTTTTGCCTATTCTTACTTTTGCAGATCCTGCTGATGTTCGTGAAAATGCGCCTGATCGACACATCGTCGTAAAGGGTGACACTCTGTGGGATATTTCAGCGACATTTTTCAAGGATCCCTGGAAATGGCAGCAAATTTGGGGACTTAACAAAGATACTATCAAAGACCCTCATTGGATTTATCCGGGTGATGTTGTTTTGTTAGATAGAACAACTGGCACCTTGCATATCGGAGATGTTCCTCAACAGACTGCTTCACTTGATACCACCTCTGCGAACAGTAGCGGAGTGTTAAGCTCGAATAACACTTCCATTGCAACTTCAAATGGTAATAACACAGTAAAACTTTCTCCTCACGTACGTGAATTGCCAAGTGCTCATGATGCAATTCCTGCAATTCCCTTAAGTGTCATTGCTCCTTTTCTGACTAAGCCTCTTGTTGTTGAAGAAACTAATATCGAAAGTGCTCCTGTATTGATTGGTGCATATGAACATCGCACTTTGCTTGGTACACACGATCTTGCTTATGTAACTAACATGCCAACTGACAAAGGTACGCAATGGCAAGTTTATCGCCTTGGCAAAACATTTATCGATCCAGTTTCAGACGAAGTTCTCGGTCGTGAAGTTGTCTATTTGGGCGATGCAGCAGTTGAAAAATTTGCGCCTGTTAGTGAACTTAGAATTACCAAGGTTGTTTCTGAAATTTCCAAAGGAGATTATTTCACACAATCAACTCAGGAATTTACCAGTAATTTTGAACCGCACGCGCCAAGTACCAATATTGTTGCTAAGATAATTTCTATCTATGGCGGTGTTGATCAAGCAGGACAAAACGCTATTATTACTTTAAATAAAGGAAAACGTGATGGTGTTGAGAATGGACATGTTTTGGCCCTGTATCAAAAGGGTGAATTGTTAAAGGGTGGATCTTTGTTCAAATCTAATGATATTAATCTCCCCAACGTTCGTTATGGGTTAATTTTTGTCTTCCGATCTTTCCAGAAAGTATCTTATGCGTTGGTACTGCAAACTCGGTTACCTGTCCAACTTTTAGATACTGCTCAAACTCCTTAATCCAAATGTTACTCGACGCACCGCTTGCGTCATGGCTTGCTCTAAACCAAATTCAAGGTCTTGGAAACGAAAGTTTACGTAAACTTTTGCTCGCTTTCGGTTCTCCCGAGAATATCTTTTTAACCCCAGTGTCTGAATTGAATCGTTTTGTTAAACCTGCAATTTCTCGTGTTATCTCAGAAGGTATTAATCCCCATGCTTTGGCCCAGACTGAAATGTGGCTTCAAGATCCCATAAATCACGTTTTAACTATTGCTGATGCCGATTATCCTCAATCTTTACTCAATATTTCTGATCCACCTTTTTTGATTTTTGTTAAAGGTCGAGTTGATTTGCTAAATGCCCCATCACTTGCTGTTGTTGGAAGCAGAAGTGCTACTCCGCAGGGTTTGCGTAATGCAGAAGCGTTTGCCAGAGTTTCCAGTGATTCGGGTTTATGCATAGTTAGCGGTATGGCACATGGCATTGACGCATCAGCTCATTTAGGCGGATTAAGTGGAAAATCTTCTAGCATAGCCGTTGTTGGTACAGGATTAGATAAAGTTTATCCCTCCGCAAACCGTGATTTGGCGCATCAGTTGGCATTAAAAGGAACGATAGTATCTGAGTTTCCACTTTCCACACCTCCTTTACCATCAAATTTTCCAAGGCGTAATCGAATCATTAGCGGACTTAGTTTAGCTTGTTTAGTTGTTGAGGCTTCTTTGCAGAGTGGATCTCTTATTACAGCCCGCATGGCCCTTGAGCAGGGTCGCGATGTTTTCGCTATTCCTGGCTCAATTCATTCACCACAATCCAAAGGTTGTCATTTGCTGATCAAGCAGGGAGCAAAGCTGGTTGAATGTGCTCAAGATATTTTCGATGAACTTGGAGATCATTTTTCTAGTCCTGACTTGTCTGAGTCAGAGATTGCTGATCATCCATTATTTGAGCATTTAAATTTTGAACCCATCGATTTAAGTACACTTTCTGAGCGTAGTGGCTTGACGATAGCTTCACTATCATCCATTCTGTTACAACTTGAATTGGAAGGGCGCATCTCAACTCTTCCTGGTGGCCTTTATCAACGCATTGTTTAATTGGATAATTGAGGCCCTATGTTTGATATTCTTATATATTTATTTGAGAACTACTTTGATTCTGGAAGTTATCCAGATCCTGACAAGCTTGTTGTCAAATTGTGTGCAGCAGGATTTGAAGATGAAGAAATCAATCAAGCCGTTACTTGGCTTTCTGATCTTCGTCAACTCAGTTTACTTGAGTATCCTGTTACTATTAATCATGCTGGTTCGAGGTGTTTCACGCAGTTCGAAATAGACAGAATTTCTGTTGACAGTTTGCACTTTATTTCTTTTTGCGAACAAAACAAGATTATATCTCCGGTTGAAAGAGAGATGATTATAGATAGGGCATTAGCGCTAGGTCGAAAAAACTTAGCCTTGGATAATATTAAATTAATTGCCCTAATGGTACTTTGGAATCAACATGATGATTTGGATCCTATGATTATTGAGGATCTTTTAACTCCCGCCAATTCGGCTCAAATACATTAATTCTCTGGGGCTTTAATTTTTTGTATGGCAAAAAATTTGTTAATCGTAGAGTCTCCTGCTAAAGCAAAGACACTTAAAAAATATCTCGGCAAGGATTTTGAAGTGCTTGCTTCATATGGTCACGTTAGAGATCTCGTTCCCAAGAATGGAGCTGTAGACACAGACAATAATTATGCAATGAACTACGAAACCATTGCCCGTAATAGTAAACACATGGATGCTATTGCCAAAGCGGCAGTGGACGCTGACAACATATTGCTCGCTCCCGACCCTGATAGAGAAGGGGAAGCCATCGCCTGGCATATTTCTGAATTGCTTAAAGCCAAGCGTGCTTTAAAAGGCAAAAAGATGCAGCGCGTCGTCTTTTACGAAATTACTCAGACTGCTGTTCAAGAAGCAGTTGCGCATCCTCGAGAAATTGCCATGCCTTTGGTTAATGCACAACAAGCCAGAAGAGCTTTAGATTATCTTGTCGGATTTAATCTTTCTCCGTTGTTGTGGCGAAAAAGTCGTCCAGGCCTTTCAGCAGGTCGTGTTCAAAGTCCTGCTTTAAGGCTTATTGTTGCGCGCGATTTGGAAATGGAAAAATTTGGATCTCAGGAGTAGTGGAGCGTTCACCTTGACAGTCA
>CAIWKC010000135.1 GCA_903913145.1 uncultured Gallionellaceae bacterium
GGCAGCCTTCGCCGCCTGAAAACTGACTATATTGATTTGTATCAAATCCATTGGCCGGATCGGTATGTGCCGATGTTTGGTTCGAGCAGTTATAACGTTAATCAGGAAATCGACAGCACTCCTATTGCAGAACAATTCCAAGTTTTAGCAGATATGGTCAAATCAGGAAAAATTCGTTACATCGGTGTGAGTAACGAAACTCCTTGGGGCGTGTCTGAGTTTTTGCGATGCGCCGATCATTTGAATTTACCCAGTATCGTCAGCATTCAAAATGCCTACCATCTAATGAATCGTACTTTTGAGAGTGGACTTGCAGAAACCTGCAGGCATGGAAAGGTCGGTCTTCTCGCTTACAGCCCGCTTGCCTTTGGTTGGCTCACCGGCAAGTATTTAACTGATCCAAATGCACTAGGCCGAGTTACTCTTTTTCCTGGATTCGGCCAACGCTACAACAAACCGAATGTTCCGGCAGCTGCAAGAGAATATGTACGTATTTCACAAGAAGCGGGACTCACTCCCGCAACAATGGCACTTGCTTTTGCGCGCACCCGCTGGTTTACCAGTAGTGTGATCCTCGGGGCAACCACGCTGGAACAACTTAAAGAAAATCTTGATAGTGAACAGGTAACGCTGTCATCGGAAATTTTGGAAAAAATTGAATTTGTACATAAGTTGTACCGTAATCCAGCTCCTTAAACCCAAATTTAGTTGTAAATATTCAGACCAAGAGACTATTTCAGCTTGGGTATTATATTGTGATAATATAGTATTTAATCAAAATGTTAATCTGATTCTGCTTCGCAATGACGCCGCGCCATTTGGTAAGGTCTAGATACTTACACTCATGACATCAACAGGGTTTGATGATAGTCTTCGCGGCGAAATTTTTGATTGTCTCTAATCATACAATCTCCATGGAAAAACTATATGAGCACTTTTAATAAAAAAACTTTTTTTGCTATAAGTTACGCATCCGTTCTAATATTTTTGACCTCTGGACAGTCAAGCGTTTTTGCTGAACCCGAAATGAAGCCGGGTTTGGTTTTTAAAGATTGCCCCAACTGTCCTGACATGGTTGTTATTCCACAGGGTAGTTACGACAGAGGATCTGAAAATGGTGATGAAGACGAAAAGCCAGTTCAGAGAGTAACTATTGCCAAATCTTTTGCCATTGGTAAAACTGAAATAACTCAAGGCCAGTGGAAAGCAATAATGGGTAATAATCCCAGTGGTTTTAAAAATTGCGGTGATAACTGTCCAGTTGAAAAAGTGAGTTGGGAAGATACTCAAATTTTTATCAAAAAACTGAATGCCAAAACGGGTAAACAATACCGATTACCTACTGAGGCTGAATGGGAATATGCCTGCAGAGGAGGAGAAAAATATCAATACTGCGGTAGCGACAACTTGGACAGCGTGGCCTGGTATGGTGCTTATTTAGGTCCAATTGGCAACAGCGGCGCAAAAACACATCCAGTCGCTACAAAATCCCCCAATGCCTTTGGCATATTTGATATGACTGGAAATGTATTTGAATGGGTAGAAGACAGTTTTCATCCCAACTACAATAAATCTCCTGTAGACGGAAGTGCTTGGGAAGGCAATGGTTATGAACGAGTGCTTAGGGGAGGTTCATGGAACGGAATTCCACAGGACGAAAGAGCAGCAGGCCGAGAGCGGAATCTGCCTGTCTATCGT
Source organism: uncultured Gallionellaceae bacterium (assembly GCA_903913145.1). Classification (GTDB taxonomy): domain Bacteria; phylum Pseudomonadota; class Gammaproteobacteria; order Burkholderiales; family Gallionellaceae; genus PALSA-1006. Next base: position 1,699 of record CAIWKC010000135.1, read on the forward strand.
GATGACGATGACGGTTTTAGGGTGGCCAGAAACCTTCCTTAATTTTTTTTGAAATGATACATAACCTTTGCTCTCAATAATTGAATTTGTGGAATTGTCACCAAGGGTGTTTCTTGCAAGGGTGACAAATATTTGTTAAAAGTGTTTTAAGCCTCCACCTATTGCTTCAACTGAATGAACCTAACGAAGTAAATCGGCGGCCTTATTTGCACTTAACGATCATAATTTTGGGGAAAGTTTTAGGAAACCGCTGAACAAGTCATCTCAATAGGAAGAAAGGGAAGAAAAAGAGGCTTAATTGGCACATCCATATCTAATGAGTAATTTAAAATTGAAACAGTTGCACCAATCATGGGTGCTTCGAGGAAAGCATGAACAATAAAGTTGATCCCGCAGAACTATTCAAAAAGTACCCCCATATTGCGAAAAGAATTACTTCGTTATGGGGAAGTTCCGAATGCCGTGAACTGTTAATGTCATTGATCAATGATTCAAGAGATGGAGGCAGAGAAGGTTTTTCGCCTGAAATTGCAAGAATTATTTTTGCTTTGCTGGACAAGCATGATGCTATTTATCCTCAGTTCGACAAATCTGCTCATATTGAGATTCCATTCGGATTTACACAGAAGAAAAAACCTCAGGCCCTACCTGTTAAAGACAAAAAAGAAGGCTGGGGGATTGTAAATTACGTCATATTTATTTTCTTCATTCTCATATGCGTGTTTGTATATAAGGCTTATTTGTTTTTTTATACCGTACAATAATTCGCGGGATTTACTCCTTAACTTAAGCAACAATAAACTCCAAAGCATTACCATCAGGATCGCGACAAAACACTGCAAGCCGGCCAGATTGACTTTGGGTGTACGTGACTCCGGCCCCATTTAAACGCTCAATAAGTAAAGCCATCTCCGACACTGCAAAAGCCACATGACGGTCTCTCCCGCCGTGTTGCGGTCTCTTCAAACCAGCCTCAGGGTTGTTTAACAGCATGAGATGTAACTGTTGTGCGGGCGTAATTTGGTACCAAACTCCTTCGAAACTCATTTCAGGTCTGTTTTTGTCAATGCGCAAGCCTAATACGCCCTCGTAAAATTGACGCGATTTGTCTAAATCGCTGGTTAGGAAAGTTGCATGATGAAGTCCCAGAATCATCAGACTTTTATAGGGATAACTTTACTTGCCGCAAGTTTTGCACGTTCTCTTGCTTCGTCAGTATTTTTACCCGTAGCCAAGGCAACACCCATCCGGCGTTTTTTGAACGATTCCGGCTTGCCGAATAATCGTACTTCCGATTCTGGTACCCGCAACGCCTCTTCTAATCCCTGAAAGGCAATCCCTTTTTCGTCAAACTGACCATAAATAACCGCACTTGCGCCTGCCTTGAGCAAAGTTGTATCAACGGGGAGGCCCAGAATTGCACGAGCATGAAGTTCAAATTCGTTCAGGCGTTGGGTACACATCGTCACCATACCCGTGTCGTGAGGTCGCGGACTGACTTCGCTGAACCAAACCTTGTCACCCTTTACAAACAGTTCGACACCGAAGATACCTAAGCCCCCTAAATCATCGGTGACTTTCTTGGCAATGTCTCGTGAGCGTTGCAGCGCCAAAGTAGTCATCTCCATCGGTTGCCAACTTTCCACGTAATCGCCGTGCACTTGCACATGGCCAATCGGTTCGCAGAAATGTGTTTCAGTTTCGCCATTTGCCCCGATTGCGCGGACAGTAAGCTGAGTAATTTCATAATCGAAATCGATAAAGCCTTCAACAATTACTCTCCCCTGATTTACGCGTGAACCACTGGCGGCATAATCCCATGCAGTCTTTACTTCATCTGCATTATCTATCTTTGACTGCCCCTTGCCCGAAGAGGACATCACCGGTTTTACAATGCACGGATAGCCTATGCCGCCATCGATGGCCGCGAGTAACTCTTCCAGGCTATTGGCAAATTTATACGGAGAGGTAGGTAACCACAAAGTTTCGGCTGCCAGGCGGCGAATGCCTTCGCGGTTCATGGTGAGTTGTGCCGCACGCGCCGTTGGAATAACTCGAACCAAACCTTCCTTCTCGATCTGCACCAGCATGTCGGTAGCGATGGCCTCGATCTCCGGAACAATAACATGCGGCTTTTCTTTTTCAATTAAGGCACGCAATGCAGCGCCGTCCGCCATATTGATAACATGTGCGCGATGAGCCACTTGATGCCCCGGTGCATTTTCATAACGATCAACCGCAATGACCTCCACGCCGAAACGTTGCAAAGCAATGATGACTTCTTTGCCGAGTTCCCCGCTGCCGAGCAGCATGACTTTGGTAGCAGAAAGACTAAGTGGAGTACCGAGAGAAAGTGGTTTCATAAAGATAAAATTGTATTGATTTTGGATGGTTGTAATTATACACAGCGGCTAGAATGCGCCCGTCGAGGGTGTTCAATTATTTTTTCTTCGGGTTGTTTTCAAGCCAGTTTTTCCCTGAACGATCATATTCTTTGGAATACTTTTTCCAGTCTGCTTCAATTTTTGCCGCGTAACCCGTTGCATATTTCAGTAGCGGTGCCTGCCAGTCTCTCTCACTGCCGAATGACATCCATTCATCCGCGATAGCGGCTCCGGAATGGCCACCTCCACGTAAATGGCTCCAGGCAACGACTTCACCCATACTGTGGATCACCGACTCCAAGCGTTTAATTTTTCCGTTCCACTTTTCCAATGCCAGCCGATCTGAAGTGGGTTGCAGGCCTTTGAGAACAAAAGGCCGATCTTGAAAAGTAACCGCGTTCAAAAATGCCGGAGAAATTGCTTGCGCCCGTCGTTGTACAGTAACAACCCGGTGTGCCTCACTCTGCCATTTGGGTTGTTTGTGTGTAACATAGGGCTTGAGTGTGCCGGGAACAGCTTCTTTTAAATCAAGTAGATAATTGGCGTCTGGACTGCCGTGGCCTTCAACCAGGATGGCGTAACGCTTTACCCCCAAACTACCGGTTCCCGCAATTCTGCGGGATGCATCCAAGGGGCGATAAAATGCAGGATTAGGTTGCAATTTGGCATATTCTTTAACAAATGCCATGACGTCTGCTTTTTCTTTGGGTTCAAGTGACAGGGCACGCTTTCCATCTAATTTGATCACGCGTTTTCCATTGCGCAATTTGGTGCGGCTGTCCAGAAATGTTTTCCGGTTGCGCAACGTCAGCGGATTGAGCAAATCGCGGATCATGCCTTTGGCGGTTTCCCTTTCCACCCATCTGGCTTTGCCAGTCACGAGTGCGGCAGAATAGCTATCCAATCCGACTTTGCACAAACGGACTGCATCGGCTCTGGGAATCTGCAAAGATTTTGCAGCCACCAAAATACTGGTCAACCAGCGGCCCAATTCCCATGTGGCCGGAGCAAGAATCGCTTCGTCAAAATCATTCAGATCGAAATACACCAGACGATTATCGCCTTTGTAGCATCCCAGATTTTCCAGATGCAAATCGCCGCATATCCATCCCAAAGGCGCGCTATTCAATTGTTTGTCAGTTGCCGGCCAGTCCTGATAATACAAATGACAGGTGCCGCGCATAAATGCGAATGAGTCCTGCCTCATGGCCTGATGTTTCATGGCAAGCCGTTCAGTTTCACGTCCGGCGTTATAGTTCATAATTGATTCAATTACGCTATTCATCTCAGTGTCTCCTTTCAATCCAAAGTTGATTTTTGTGAAAGCGATACAGATTTTTCTTTTATACCATTGCGCTTGAGCAGGGTCAGATAATCAACTTCGTCTTGAGCAACTACAGTTTTAAGATACTCCATATTCTTTTCTATGGATTCGAGATAGAAATTTCTCCTAACGCCCAGCGTTTCCTCGAAGTGAAATTCCAAATTTTGGTAAATTCCACCTAAAGCCCCATCAAGTTTTTTACGGGTTTCTTCATAAAAATGGTGGGTTTTACTCAGCAATTCAAAAGTGCTTTTATAACTGCCGAAATGCGCTTCCTTGAATTCCAGATACAAAAACAGCAATTTTTCAAGATAAGCCCGATCTGCCATCTGACCTGTGATATCGGCTGTTGCAACAATTCGTGCAAGCATGCGGGCCCGGTCATTATTGAACTCAATTCTGGTGAATGGCTTGGTATGCTCGGTTCCCAAAATCATACCTGCAATCGCTTCTCCCATTTCTGCCGGCATGTCTTGTGTACCAAAATACTGCCGCATAAATTCAATTCCGCGAAAAATATGGGTCTGCGTGTATTGCGCCCCGGTTCCGCTTTCTTCTCCTTCCAGTTGCGCATAACCAACATCGTGCATCAGCATTGCAACCATGATCAGCGTAATTTCATAATCGCTAAATCGATCCCCGGATAGATGCACACCGTGCATGAGCCGCACGCCGCACATGAAGACTTCCAACGTGTGCGGCAAGTCGTGATACGGGGTTTTGATTGCACAATAACCGGGGTATTCGCCACGAAACAGGCGCACCACATCGTTATATACAGTTTGAATGAGCGTGAAATCGAAATCAGGACTAAAGAGACAGATAGTGTCCTGTACTTTTCCCCATACGATGGCAGGATCGGTGTTGTTAAACAGGTTGGTGGTATCAGCAGAAGTTGGTGTATTTTTCATTTATTCAAAAATAAATACTGATCCCTAATTCAAATTATTTTGACTCTGCTCCTGACGCAGTTTACTCCATGCTTTTGTCCAAACACAATTTTGCTGATAAAAAACTGGCAGAAATGATTGGAATTGCGCCGACCCACTCTCGCCACCCCATTTCCTCAGCAGCAAAATAATAGGATGAGATCGCTGCAACCACGAGCTCAAATAGAAACAAAACCGCTGACTGGTTCGCCGCCAAGTGCGTGACGCCATATTGAACTGCAAAGCTGGTCGCCCATAGTGCGATACCCATTACCCCCAAAATGATCCATGATAGCTTGTCGATGGCCACTATTTGATTTAACAGTCCGCCTTGCCAAAAGAGAAATGGCAATGTTAGCAAGGTGGCTCCCGACCATACGCTGAAGCATTTAACCTCTACAGAAAGATGTGAAGTACGACGCGAAATCACATTCGAAAGCGCAAAGCTTAAACCAGCTGAAAGTCCCAGCCACTCTGAAATGCTTTGCGGCAGTGGAAAACCAAGACTCGGCTTCCACAGCATGATGAATGCCCCAGTCAACGAGAGCGTAACCACTAAGTAACCATGGAAATTGAGACGTTCCCCCAACAACCAGTATGAAAACAATATCGTCCATACCGGGGCCAGATAAAACAACAGCAGCACCCGCATCACTTCGCCATGAAGCATTGCAAGCACATAGCCAAAATTTGACCACCCCGAACTTAAAATCAATAACAACACCCACCAACCGAATGCTTGACGCTCATGCCATATTTTTCGTACTAGAAATACACCGATAAGCATTGCAATCAAATAGGTAATCATCGTTGCCATTGCACCGGACACACCGCTGATTTGTAAAAACCGGTAGGGATACCAGATTAATCCCCACACCATTGCCCCGCTTAAGACGCCGGCAACAGGCAACATATTTCGTTTGGATGACAATCGTCCGACCTTTATAATGCGCGCTGATTTACAGCACTTTGTGAACCGCAATGAATTTAGATCTTAACAAGCTGCAACCCTATCCGTTCCAGAAACTCGCCAAATTATTTGGCGAGGTAACGGCAAACTCAACTTACAAACCGATCAGCTTGCACATCGGGGAGCCCAAACATGCCACGCCATCTTTTATCAAAGATGCGCTTATTGAAGGCTTGGATGGGCTATCTAATTATCCCACAACGCAGGGCAGTGACGCGTTGCGAATGACAATTGCCAATTGGCTTGCCAATCGTTATGGCATACCCGTTCCTGATTTCAAGACACAAATATTGCCTGTAAACGGGAGCCGAGAAGCATTATTCTCTTTCGCGCAAGCGGTGGTAGACCGCAGCAAAAATAATCCGGCTGTCATTTGCCCTAACCCGTTTTATCAAATTTACGAAGGTGCCGCATTTCTGGCAGGCGCTACACCCTACTTCCTCAATACAATACCTCATGACAACTTCGCGCTGAATTTCGAACAGCTATCTGAAGCCGTTTGGCAACGCACACAGCTTGTTTACGTTTGTTCACCGGGCAATCCAAACGGGCATGTAATGCCGTTGTCAGAATGGCAAACTCTCTTCGAAATGAGTGACCGTTATGATTTTGTCATTGCCTCAGACGAATGCTATTCAGAGATATATTTTGGTGAAGACAAGCCATTGGGAGCGCTACAAGCTGCGCAACAACTCGGGCGAAGTGACTATAGAAATCTTGTTATGTTCTCAAGTTTATCCAAACGTTCGAATGTGCCCGGAATGCGCTCGGGCTTCGTTGCCGGAGATGCCAAATTGATGGAAAAATTTGCTTTGTATCGCACTTATCACGGATGTGCGATGAATCCTGCAGTTCAAGAGGCCTCTATTGCGGCATGGAACGATGAGCTTCATGTAGTTGAAAATCGACGTCTTTATACTGAAAAGTTCACAAAAGTGATGGCCATCCTGAGTTCGGTTTTGCCGGTTTCAAAACCGGATGCAAGTTTTTACTTGTGGCTCAGAACACCGGTTGCCGATACGCTCTTCGCGCAACTGCTCCACCGCGACTATAATGTATCTGTGTTGCCCGGCAGCTTCCTCGCGCGCGAATCCCATGGAGTTAATCCGGGCGAGAATTTTATTCGCTTGGCACTGGTTGCCAATTTTGACGAAACAGTTGAAGCTGCTGAAAGAATAGTTAAATTCTGTCGTGAGACGCTAGTCGTCAGTTAAAGCACAGCCCGCGTAGCGGACAGCAGCAACTAACGACTACCTGCTAACGACTTACCACTTTTTTTATATAGGAATAGCCATGCCACAATTGCAAACCATCATCGAAGAAGCCTTTGAACACCGCGCTGATATCACGCCACGGAATGTTGACGCGCAGCTAAAAGAAACCATAGCTACCGTTATCGAATACCTGGATAAAGGCAAACTGAGAGTTGCAGAAAAAATTGACGGTACATGGGTAACTCATCAATGGATCAAAAAAGCTGTTTTGCTTTCATTCCGGATTGAAGACAACGCCTTTATTAAAGGCGGCTTCACTAACTACTTCGACAAGGTGCCTTCAAAGTTTGCCGATTACAATTCCAAAGAATTTCGCGAAGGCGGCTTCCGTATCGTGCCGCCGGCAGCTGCTCGACGTGGCGCCTATATCGCCAAGAACGTGGTGCTGATGCCTTCATATGTAAACATCGGAGGATATGTTGATGAAGGCACGATGGTTGATACTTGGGCTACGGTTGGTTCTTGCGCACAGATCGGAAAAAATGTTCACCTGAGTGGCGGAGTTGGCATTGGCGGTGTTTTGGAACCCGTGCAAGCGAACCCAACTATCATCGAAGATAATTGTTTTATAGGCGCGCGTTCTGAAATCGTCGAAGGTGTAATTGTCGAAGAAGGTTCGGTCATTTCGATGGGCGTGTTCATTGGCCAGAGCACAAAAATATATGATCGCGAAACCGGGGAAGTAATATATGGCCGCGTGCCGGCTGGTTCGGTTGTTGTCAGCGGCAGCTTGCCTTCCAGTGATGGCAAATACAGCTTGTACTGTGCCGTGATTGTAAAGAAGGTGGATGCCAAAACATTAGGCAAGACAGGCATCAATGAATTGTTGAGAGGTATATAAATCGTAGGGGCGTATGGCAATACGCCCTTGATGGATTGAAAAAGGCGTAATGCCCAACGCCCCTAAGCCGTTTCAAAAAGGAAATACCATGATCATCACTCCATTGTTGCAACTGGCTGCCGACAAGTACGCCTCCGATCTGTTTTTCTCGGCTGACGCGCCGATTAACATCAAGATTGATGGCGTCGCTATGCCGATCAATACTCAGGTACTTGATGCTTCTACGATCAAGCGAATTGCCTACGAGATGATGACGGAGCAGCAAATTACCCAGTTTGAATTGCATATGGAAATGAACTTCTCTTTCCGTGTCACCGGTATCGGTAACTTCCGCATCAACATTTTCCGCCAACGCGGAGATGTCGCCATTGTGATTCGCTATGTACGGGGCGACATTCTGAATATTGAAGACCTCAATTTACCGATTGTTCTTAAAGAACTCATTATGGAAAAGCGGGGATTGGTTCTCGTCGTGGGAGCTACCGGCTCAGGCAAATCATCCACCTTGGCCGCAATGCTCGAGCACCGAAACTCGACTCATAGCGGTCATATTTTGACTATCGAAGACCCCATCGAATATATTTTCAAACACAATAAATCCATCGTTAACCAGCGAGAAATTGGAACGGATACTGAAAATTATACCAATGCGCTGGTTAGTGCGATGCGCGAAGCACCCGATGTGTTGATGATCGGCGAGATTCGAGATCGCGAGACACTAAAGCACGGCCTCATTTTCGCCCAGACCGGCCATCTTTGCCTCTCAACTCTGCATGCGAACAACAGTTATCATGCGTTAAATCGCATCGTCAATTTTTTCCCGTATGAAGCCCGTCAAAGTGTTTTATCAGATTTATCGATGTGCTTGCGGGCTGTTATTTCACAAAGACTCATCCGCAACAAAGAAGGGAAACTGGTGCCTGCAGTTGAAATCCTGATGAACTCGACTCTAATTTCAGATCTCATCAAAAAAGATGAACTCGACAAAATTCGTGAAGCAATGGAACAAAGCGTATCACCGGGGACACAAACTTTTGAACAGGCACTCTACAAACTTTTCAAAAAAGGCAAAATAACTAAGGAGGAAGCCCTGCGAAATGCAGACTCCACTAGCAATCTTTCTTCTTTGATTGATTATTCACAAACCTCAAAAATGAAAGCCTTCAACCCTCTAGCAAACCCTGCACCTACTCCGGGTGATGCGCCGGCTCCACCCCCCACCCAATTCAGTAGCATCAAACTAAATCTTGAGTAACGGCATGATTAAAGAGTTGAAGTTGTATGGCATACCCAATTGCAATACTGTAAAAAAAGCGCGCTCATGGCTGGATGAGAATGCAATCAGTTACGAATTCCATGACTTCAAAAAGCAAGGCGTCACTGAAGAAATGCTCTCGACTTGGCTCAAACAAGTTGGCTGGCAAAAGTTATTGAAGAAAACGGGGCCAACCTGGGGACTGCTTTCTGATGCGGTAAAAGCATCAATCAAGGATGATGCATCTGCTTTGTCGCTCATGCTGGAAAAACCTAACGTCATAAAACGTCCAGTGTTAGTGTGCAAAGAAAAAGTGCTTGCAACCGGATTCGGCCGGCAGAGCAATCAAGCTCCTGCTGAATATCAAAATCTGCTTAACCACACTCTCTCTCCCTAGAGAGCAATGGTGCAATCAAATAACGATGATTATCAATTCCCGAAACTGATTATAAGAACTTAAAACTATGAGCAACACACTTGAATTAGCCAAGCAACTTATCTCGCGTAAATCACTCACGCCGAACGATGACTCTTGTCTGGACATTATTGGCGCACGCATAGCACCATTATCTTTCACACTCGAAAAAATGCGCTGCAATGAAGTGGACAACCTGTGGGCACGCCGCGGAAATACAGCGCCGATTATTTGCTTTGCCGGACACACCGATGTGGTACCCACCGGACCAGTCGACAAATGGACCAGTGATCCGTTCACTCCGACGGTACGTGACGGGATGCTCTATGGCCGTGGCGCGGCAGACATGAAAGGCTCGCTCGCGGCCTTCGTTACCGCCATTGAAAAATTCGTTGCCGAATTTCCCCGGCATAATGGATCTATCGCCCTGTTGCTGACCTCCGATGAAGAAGGTGTGGCAGTTGATGGCACTGTGCGGGTGATTGAAGCATTACAGGCGGGTAACCAGCAAATTGATTATTGCATCGTCGGAGAGCCAACCTCGGTGAGCAAAACTGGCGATACCATCAAAAATGGACGACGCGGTTCGCTTTCTGGCACGCTGACCGTCAAAGGTATTCAAGGTCACATCGCCTATCCGCATCTGGTTAAAAACCCCATCCATCTTGCCTCCCCCGCCATCGCCGAACTTGCCACGACCACTTGGGACAAAGGCAACGAATATTTTCCTCCGACCTCCTGGCAAGTCTCCAACATTCACGGAGGCACAGGGGCGACCAACGTGGTGCCGGGCACAGTGGAAATATTATTCAACTTCCGCTTTTCCACTGCCAGCACGGTTGAAGGACTTAAATCAAAGGTACACGCAATACTCGATAAACACGGACTGGACTACGACCTGATTTGGGAGTTTTCCGGAAAACCCTATCTGACACCACGCGGCAATTTGGTGGATGCGGTGATCACTGCGATTAAACAAGTACAAGGTATTGAAGCTGAATTATCCACCAGCGGGGGTACTTCTGATGGACGTTTCATCGCCGATATTTGTCCACAAGTTATCGAACTCGGGCCACTCAACGCCACCATACACAAACTCAACGAATGCGTTGCTGTCGACGATTTGGAAGCGCTGTCGGAAATTTACCGATTAACGCTCATCAATCTATTGGTAGAAAATGTATGAGTAATCTTCATCAATTTTCAGATACAGCCGATCTGCAAACATTGCGTGACTGGATGCGCTTTTCAGTCAGTGCATTTAACGAAAACAAACTCAGTTTCGGGCACGGTTCCGCCTCCGCCTACGACGAAGCAGCCTATCTCATATTGCATACCTTGCATTTGCCATTGGATACGCTCGAACCATTTCTCGATGCGCGTCTGACAAACCATGAGAAAAAAGCGTTAAGTGAATTGCTTAAGCAGCGTGTCGAAAAAAAAATCCCCGCCGCTTATCTCACCCGGGAAGCGTGGTTGGGGTCGCTACGATTTTATGTCGATGAACGCGTGATCGTGCCCCGGTCATTTATCGCTGAATTGCTGCATGAAAGCCTGTTCCCCTGGGTCGAGACGACAGAAAGTATTCATACTATTTTGGATATGTGTACCGGCAGCGGATGCCTGGCCATCCTGGCTGCACACGTATTTCCGCAAGCGATTGTCGATGCCGTTGATTTGTCTAAAGATGCGCTCGCAGTGGCTAATCGCAATGTCAGCGATTACAAGATGAATGATCGGGTACAGCTGATTGAGTCAAATATGTTCGCCAAGCTCGGGGACAAAAAATATGACATCATCATCAGCAACCCGCCTTACGTGGATGCTGAGTCTGTAGCAGCACTTCCTGCAGAGTATTTGCACGAACCTTCATTGGCATTGGGCAGCGGCAAAGATGGCTTGGATGCCACGCGCGAAATACTTCAACAAGCCGCAGCCCATCTCAATCCCGGTGGCATACTCGTCGTCGAAATTGGACACAACCGCGACGCATTGGAGGCGGCATACCCAAATTTAACTTTCAACTGGCTCAATGTTTCAGCGGGCGATGAATTTGTATTTTTGCTGCATCGTGAAGATTTGATCTGATCAATGGCTGTCGACCACTACGAAAATTTTCCCGTTGCCTCTATTCTATTACCCAAGCGATTGCGGCGGGCAGTGGAAATCATTTATCACTTTGCACGGCAGGCAGATGATTTCGCAGATGAAGGCGATATCTCAGACGCATTACGACTTTTCAAGCTGGATGAATTTCGTGCTGAGCTACAACGCATTGCTGTGCATGAAAAACCGCTTACTCCATTATTTGCAGATGTGGCAGAAATCATCGAACAGCATCAATTACCATTACAATTATTCCATGATCTGCTTGATGCATTCTCTCAAGACGTTGTTAAAAAACGCTACAAAAACTTTGAGGAAGTATTGGACTATTGCCGACGTTCAGCCAACCCTGTAGGACGATTACTGCTTCACCTTTATGACGAAGCGACACCGCAAAATCTGATTTATTCCGATGCTATTTGCACCAGCTTGCAACTCATCAATTTCTGGCAGGATGTGAAAAAAGATTACGCTATCAAGCGCATCTATCTTCCATTGGATGACATGGCACGTTTCGGAGTCACAGAAACACATGTTGCCCAAGGCATCGTAGATAAGTGTTGGCTGGAACTAATGCAATTTCAAAGCCGACGTGCACGTGAAATGATGAACAACGGCAAACCACTTGGCACAATACTGACAGGACGCATTGGACTGGAAATGCGTCTCATCATCGCGGGTGGGCTGCGCATTCTCGCCAAGCTGGATGGCGTGCGTTACGATGTATTTCAAAAGCGCCCGGTATTGCGCCCGCTTGATTGGGTTATCATGTTGTTCCGCAGCGCACCATTCAATTTCTGATATGACTCCTGACGAATATTGCCAAGACAAAGCTGCCCAAAGCGGCTCCAGTTTTTACTACAGTTTTATGTTCCTGCCAGCAGACAAGCGCCGCGCGATTACCGCACTTTATGCATTCTGTCGCGAAGTGGACGACGTGGTGGACGAATGCTCGGATACCAATGTGGCTCGTACCACACTTGTTTGGTGGCGTGCACAGGTAGCCGAAATTTACGCCGGAAAACCGCAGCATCCGGTAGCAATCGCGCTGGTTCCGGTAGTCAAACAATTCAGCATGGCCCAGGAGCATCTGTTGGAGATCATCGACGGCATGGAGATGGATCTTGAGCAGCATCAATATGCCGATTTCAAAGCGTTACAGCTCTATTGTTATCGGGTCGCATCGGTGGTTGGATTACTGGCCGCCGGAATATTCGGTTACACCGACCGCAAGACGCTTAAGTATGCGCACGACTTGGGTATCGCATTACAACTCACCAATATCATCCGTGATGTCGGCGAAGATGCGCGACGCGGGCGCATCTATCTGCCCCAAGATGAACTCGCTCAATTTGGCGTACACACGCGTGACATACTCAATGCCAATGAGACCGCAGAATTTCAAAAACTGATGCAGTTCCAGATTAAACGTGCGCAGCATTTTTATCAGCAAGCTTTCGAACAACTACCCGAAGTGGACCGAAAAAGTCAGCGTACCGGAATTATCATGGCAGCAATCTATCGTGCCACGCTGGATGAAGTCGTCGCAAGTGGTTGTCATGTATTAAAAGAGCGAGTTTCATTGACGCCGCTGCGCAAACTTTGGTTGGCCTATAAGACATGGTGGCGGAACTAAACCTGATTCCTTCCCCCTCCCGGGGGAAAGGAATAAAACAGATGTTGCATAAGCAAACAAAAGTTTCCATTATCGGCGGTGGCTACGCCGGAATGGCTGCTGCTGTAACACTCGCTGCACAAGGCATACCCGTCATTGTCTTCGAAAGCGCAAAACATCTTGGCGGACGTGCACGCGGTGTGTTACAAAACAATACTCAGCTTGATAACGGCCAGCATATTCTGCTGGGTTGTTATCGTGAAACGCTCAACATTATCGAAAAAGTCGGCGGCAATATCGGGCAGGACTTTTTACGTTTGCCGCTGCAACTGACGCTGCATCATTGCTTCGAGCTCAAAGCGCCGAATCTGCCTGCTCCGCTACACTTACTTGCTGCCCTGCTCTTAGCTAAGGGTCTATCATTTTCCGAACGTATTAGTGCTGGGCGTTTTATGTTGACAATGCGCCGGATTAAATTCAAATTGCGCGATGACACCAATGCGCTTGATCTGCTGCGTACTTACAAGCAAAGCGAAGACTTGATCCGAATGATGTGGGAGCCGATTTGCATTTCCGCACTGAACACCCCTATCAATAAGGCATCGGCTCAAGTGTTTTTAAATGTGTTGCGCGATAGTTTGAATGGTAGCTTTGCCGATAGTGAAATGTTGCTACCGCGCGTCGATTTTTCCGCACTGTTTCCAAATCGTGCAGCTGAATTTGTAGCAAAACACAGTGGCAAGGTGCTCACCTCTTGCGGTGTTGAAGCAATAATCCCGCGAGACGATGGTGTTGAATTAGTCACAGCTCAAGGTTCACATCACTTTAGCCATTTAATCTGTGCAGCATCGCCAGCCAGTAGCGCACGTTTATTCAGCACCATTCCTGCTCTTGCCTCTATCGCTGACCAAATCAACGCCATTTCCTATCAACCTATTTATACCGTGTATTTGCAGTATCCGGCACACGTCGTGCTGCCTCATGCCATGCTTGGATTTGACCATTGCTTTACGCAGTGGCTGTTCGACAAAGGCCGGATTGCCGGGCAACATGGGCTCATCGCTGCGGTTATTAGTGCCGAGGGGTTACATCAGGCGTTGAGTCATGATCAGTTGGCGCAAAAAATTGCTCTGGAATTATGCGATCAACTGGGAATTATTGAAGAGCCGCTTTGGCATCAAGTTATTGCCGAAAAACGCGCAACTTTTTCCTGCGAAGTTAACTTGTCCCGCCCCGCCAATACCACGCCGAATAATAACATTTTGCTTGCCGGAGACTTTACTGCTGGAGATTACCCCTCAACGTTGGAGGGTGCAGTCATGAGCGGAATTAATGCAGCTAATGAAATCATCTCAACCAGATAGCAGTTGTTACCACTATTGTGGCAAACTAGCGCCTGTTAATTATTAGCGTTTTCATTTTGCGCCCCTACGAACTTCTCATCGGTCTGCGTTACACCCGCGCACAGCGTCGCAACCACTTCATCTCTTTCATCTCGATGATCTCCATGCTGGGCATCGCGTTGGGGGTGGCTGCGCTTATTATTGTGCTGTCAGTAATGAACGGATTTCAGAAAGAAATTCGGGCGCGAATTCTGGGCATTACGCCGCATTTGCAAGTCACCAGTGATAGCGGTCAGGTGAGTGACTGGCATCCCGTTCTGAACCTTGTGAGTGCGCATCCCGACGTTCAAGGTGCTTCGCCCTATGTCACCGGACAAGGCATGTTGTCGCAAGATGAGAATGTTCAGGGAATTATGGTGCGCGGCATTCTTCCCGAGGGAGAAGACAAGCTCACTGGCCTCGGTGACAAAATGAAAGCTGGCAAACTTACCGAACTTCGCGCAGGTGAATTTGGCATTGTACTTGGCAGCGACCTTGCACATTCACTCGGCGTCAGTTTAGGTGGCACCGTTTTGCTAATTACCCCGCAGGGACAAATCACACCGGCCGGTATGATTCCGCGCCTGAAACAGTTTCATGTGGTGGGCATCTTCGAGATCGGCATGTCCCCTTACGATAACGCACTGGCACTCATTCACCTGAACGATGCGCAAAAACTCTATCGCATGGGCGACGCTGTCAGCGGCATTAGCGCACGTTTAAAAGACCTTGATCGTGCCCGGCGCGTATCAATGGAACTCGAAGGACAATTGCCCAGCAATCTCTATGCAACAGACTGGACGCGCCAAAATGCAAATTATTTCCGCGCCGTACAAATGGAAAAGAAGATGATGTTTATCATTCTATCGCTCATCGTAGCAGTTGCCGCTTTCAACATTGTTTCAACCCTGGTCATGGCTGTCACAGACAAGCAGGCCGACATCGCCATTTTGCGCACACTGGGTGCCTCGCCCATCAGCATCATGAAAATCTTCATGGTGCAAGGCGTACTCATTGGTTTAGTGGGAGCCGCAATCGGTGTGCTTAGCGGTGTCGTCATTGCGCTGAATATCGGCACAATTGTGCCTTTTATCGAGCATATTTTTGGTGTGCAGTTTCTGGCCAAGGATGTTTATTTCATCACCGATCTTCCCTCTGATCTGCAGAAAAGTGACGTGATTATTGTCGCTGCTTTCTCTTTTGCGATCAGTATCGTTGCTACCCTGTATCCAAGCTGGCGCGCCTCCAAAATCCAGCCGGCGGAGGCGCTGCGCTATGAGTGAACATATCATATCCTGTCGCGATTTATGCAAAACCTTTTCACAAGGTGTACTTAACGTTCCGGTATTGAAAGGCATAAATTTTGATGTAGTGCGCGGTGAAAGAGTTGCAATCGTTGGCAGCTCCGGCTCCGGCAAAAGCACCCTGCTGCATTTGCTGGGCGGACTCGATAAAGCCACAAGTGGCAGTGTACAAATCCTTGGCCAGGATGTATTTTCCATGAACGAAACCCAACGTGGTGAATTGCGCAATCGCTCGCTGGGGTTTGTATATCAATTTCACCATCTGCTGATGGAATTCACCGCACTGGAAAACGTCGCCATGCCACTCTTTATAAGGGGGATGAGCCGGAAAGAAGCCGAGCCTGTCGCAGCGCAAATGCTCGAATGGGTAGGTCTGTCTCACCGCGTTCAACACCACCCCGCCGAGCTTTCCGGTGGTGAACGCCAGCGCGTCGCCGTTGCCCGCGCATTGGTGACCGAGCCGTCTTGTGTACTGGCTGATGAACCCACAGGTAATCTTGACCGTGCCAGTGCCACCGCTTTGTTTGAATTGATGCAGTCACTCAATGAACGACTACGAACCAGTTTTATCGTCGTCACCCACGACCTCGAGCTCGCCGGGAAAATGCAGCGCCAATTAAAACTTGTTGACGGTTCATTGCATCCGCTCTGAACGGAATTCGACTCAGTATTATTGCAATCACGACATCGAATATCATTGCCAATCATGTTATATTCATTAATAATTCTAAAAAAATAACTGACTCAGATGCAATAATTATTTTGCATCAGTTTGTACCTAAAGGGGCTCAAATGATTCGCTATTTCAGCATTA
>CAIWKC010000136.1 GCA_903913145.1 uncultured Gallionellaceae bacterium
GTCAGCCGACATTGAGGATTGAAGGGTTGATTGTGGGCGGGACTGCTTAGGGTGAAGCAACTTCAAAAACTATTCACCTTATCCACGCAGAATGATTGTTAACATTTTTAGCTTTGTAACAACCCTCTCCCCCGGTGGGAGAGGGAGTCAAGACTCTTTCGGAGCAGTTTAAGTCCCTCTCCCTCCGGGGTATAACCAGCGACTTGGTTGACGCTTTTGCCAGCCTTAGTCGAATGGTTAGTTAGTTCATCAGGGGTTGGGGAGAGGGTTCGTTTTTCAGTAAGTTGCATGAATAAAAAGAATTGTTGAGCTTTCTCCAAACATCAACATGATGCCGCGCAACGAATTACCCTCCCTGCGGTATAATTCGTGCCGTTATGCAGATACTTCGTGGACTTCATTCCCCTGACAATCAGCCTATTGCACTAACCATCGGTAATTTTGATGGCGTGCACCTTGGTCATCAGGCATTGCTGGAACAATTACAGCTTGATGCGCGCGAGCGCGATTTGACCACTGCTGCGATTGTATTCGAGCCTCATCCGCGTGAATTTTTTACGCCGGATCAAGCTCCGGTTCGCCTGACTAATTTGCGTGAAAAGTTGGAGCGATTTGACGCGCTAGGATTAAATCGTGTTCATGTTTGTCGCTTCGATGAAAAGTTGGCACAGACCAGTGCGACAGATTTTATTGATACGCTCTATACTAATTTAGTGGCAAGGCATGTGATCATCGGAGATGATTTTCGTTTCGGAAAAGCACGCGGCGGTGACTTCGCGCTCATCGAAAAAATGGGGCATGAAAAAGGCATCGCTGTAAAATCAATGAATAGTATATTGCAAGATGGCATTCGTATTTCCAGTACGGAAGTTAGATTGGCATTGAGCGAAGGCAACCTCAGCTTGGCGCAGCGTTACTTGGGGCGCACTTACAGCATTAGCGGACGAGTTCAGCATGGTGAAAAAGTTGGCCGCAAACTGGGTTATCCCACGGCTAACATTCAGTTCAAACATAATCGTGCCCCGTTATGCGGCGTGTTTGTTGTGCGAGTGCGCATCGAAGAGGGCGGACTGCATGAAGGTGTGGCAAGTTTGGGTGTACGACCAACAGTAGAGTCTCACGGCAAGCCGGTGTTGGAAGTTCATCTGTTCGATTTTGCGCAGCAGATATATGGTAAACATTTGCAAGTGGATTTTTTGCACAAGCTGCGCGATGAAATGAAATTCTCCGGATTGGATTCTTTAACAAAACAAATTGCGCTCGACGTTGAGCATGCGAAAGACTGGTTTATACAACATGGCAACTGATTACAAAGATACCCTCAATTTACCCGATACTACTTTCCCAATGCGCGGTGATCTCGCCAAACGCGAGCCGCAGATGCTGGCGCAATGGCAGGAAAAAAAGCGCTACGAACGTATCCGTGCCGCAGGCAAAGGGCGCAAAAAATTTGTTCTGCATGATGGTCCACCTTACGCGAATGGCGATATACATATCGGCCATGCGGTGAATAAAATCCTCAAGGACATCATCGTTAAAAGCAAGACGCTGAGCGGCTTTGATGCGCCTTACGTGCCGGGCTGGGATTGCCACGGTTTGCCTATCGAATTGCAAGTGGAAAAGAAGCACGGCAAGACTATCCCTCCGGCGCAGTTCCGCGAGCTGTGTCGCGCGTATGCCAAGGAACAGGTTGAAAAACAGAAGAAAGATTTCATCCGACTTGGTGTGCTTGGAGATTGGGATAATCCTTACCTCACAATGGATTTTAAAACCGAAGCTGAAATCGTGCGTGCACTTGGCAAGATTTACGAGCGGGGTTATTTGTATCAAGGACGCAAGCCGGTTAACTGGTGCCTGGATTGTCAGTCGGCATTGGCAGAGGCCGAAGTCGAATATGAAGATAAA
>CAIWKC010000137.1 GCA_903913145.1 uncultured Gallionellaceae bacterium
GGCGATCTCATTCCGCTGTGCGAGATCTTGAAGCTCTCTTTGCTTGTGAATTTCTATGGACTCTTTCAGTTCAGTCTTTTTTTGCTGGTTGACATTATTTGCTGTGTTAATGCTGCTCAGGATATGTTGAGTTTCATCGGCCAATTTCTGCTTGAGTGATACGATTTCACTTTCCATCGCCTGATATTGGGGGTTATTTTCACCCAAATTCAGACTAGACTCCTTTAGCTTTCCTTCACGACTAATGATTTCCGATTTAAGATTTACAATAACTGGGTTTTGCATTACTTCGGACAAAGTATCCCCGGTGTGGATATTTTTCCTTTTGCTTTGCGTTTCAGCAGACTGACCTTCTGTTTGAACTAACTGTCCAGATAGCTCTGCGATCTTTGTATTTTCTAGGCTCTGAGTATTAATACCACCAGTCACCATGCCCGTTTTCTTTTGAAAGTCTGCAAGTCGTGCCTGGGCGTTTCCCAATTCCTGGCGCAACGTCGCCACCTTCACCTGAAACCACTGTGCGTATTGCCTCGCCGGTTCAACTTTCAGCTCCAAGTTGGTCTCAATATAGGCTTGGGCATAGGCGTTCGCGGCAACCGCCGCATAGCTCGGGTCTTCCGAGTTAAATGAAATTTCGATTACATTACTGTCGCGCGAAGGCTTGACTTCCAGTTTTTTTGAAACAAGATCTCCAAGCCATGCAATCAATTGCCCTTTTCCCCCTGAAGCCAAGCGCCATTGCTCCCTAACTTGGTCATTCTGGTCAAGCTTGAGCATTTTAACGACTGCCTGTGAAACACGAGGGCTGGTGATGATGTCGTTTTGCGTCGCCATGTAACTGGGCGTTCCCATTCCCGACATCGCCATTGTCAAGCCCATCAGTGGATCAGGCGACTTGACGTCCAGCAAGACAGATGTCGTTGCGATGTATTTGTTGGGTATGGTCAAGGTATAGAGAAACACGCCCACAACGGTGGTTAGCAACAACAAAATTGCTATCTGGTATCGCGCCAGCAGGATATTGATGAATTGTTGAAGGTTCATTGTGTTATCGACGTTTTTCGACCTTAATAATTAAGCTTTAAAAGAGACTTTCACGAACATAGTAAACGTCATCCGTGTTGACAATGGCAGTCAGATCCAACGAGATTTCATTCGGTTTACCATCTGTACCGCGCCGAAAAATTTTGATGCTTCTCTGTGTGCCGCGCATCGTAGGGCCACCTGCCTGTGCCAGTGCCTGCATCAGGGTCATATTGCGTTCTACACGATATGAACCAGGTCGCTGCACTTCACCATAAATGTAGTACATCGGCGCACGGTGAACATAGATGATATCCCCACCTTCCACCAGAATGTCATCTTTGCGGTTATTGTCCAGAAACAAGCTGGGTATATCGATTTCCTTGCGAAAATCCTTTCCATTCCGTGTACTAACTAATATAAGACTGTCTGAACCGGTGGAAGCAACTCCACCAGCCAAGGCAAGCATATCCGAGACACGAGTATTGAATGTTTCCAGCGGATATCGTCCTGGACGATTCACCTGCCCTAATACTGAAACCTGATTACCCCTAACTTGTGTCATCACGATATTGACTTGGGGTTGCTGAACAAACTTTTTCTCCTTCAGCATGCTAGCTATTTTTTTCTCGGCATCGGAGATCGTTAATCCACCTAACTCAACCGAGCCAAGCAAAGGATAAGAAATCACGCCGCTTTCAGACACGCGTACATCTACTGTCAGATCAGGATTCTGAAAAACAGTAATATGCATGGTATCGCCTGCGCCAAGGCGATAATCATTGCTTTCTTCAGCGGCATGAGCGATTACGCCATAAAATGCCAGCGACAATAAAATCAGTAGTCGCAATATTCCTTTACACAACATGGAATCTCCGCAAATCAATTTAATATTAGTCAATGAAAACTGAGACAGTTTCCATTGACTTTAGATACCTAGCTTGTCGGTTTCGTGTGTTACCAGCTTACTTAAGTCCAGTAACACCTTTAACCATATCTGCCGATTTTGATGCATCGGTAGTCTTGTCGGCTGTTACGGTAGAAGCTGGCTGCGCTTCACTTTTCACTTTTGAAGCGGACTGAAATTCGCCCAGGTATTCAATCTTTGCACCCGTTTTGAGATTCTTAATTTCACTCTCAAGGGCATCTTTCTTACGGGAGTTGTTCAGATACTCTTGA
>CAIWKC010000138.1 GCA_903913145.1 uncultured Gallionellaceae bacterium
CGTAGTGCTCTACGGCAGCTTTTACCTGATCAGTAAAATCGGCATGATGTAATTGTTTGGCGCTCACGTTTACCGACAAAACGAGATTTCTGTATTTAACATCCTGCTCCCATGCCTTGATTTGTGCACAAGCGGTTTCGAATACCCACCAGCCGATGGAATAAATCAAACCGACCTCCTCGGCTAGGGGTATGAACTCTGCGGGTGATATCTGCCCCAAATCCGGATGTATCCATCGAATCAATAATTCTGCACCCAATGGACGCAGTTCACTGTCCACCTGAAGTTGGTAAAGCAATTTGAATTGCTTCTTCAAAAGGGCATTGCGTAACTCAATTTCGCGTATTGAACGGGTATTGATGGCTTCCTGCATGTTTGGATCGAAAAATACCAGTGTGTTTCGTCCCGCTTTCTTGGCCTGATACATAGCAATATCAGCTTGTTTCATCAATTCGTCTACTGACTGTTGGCGATTGTTGAAAAGTGTTACACCAATACTGGGAGTATTACGATGTTCATGGTTGGCAAGATTGTACGGTTGATTCAACGAAACTAGGATTTTCTCCCCAGCTGCCTTGGCCTGCGCTGCCGCTTCGAGATTATGTTCACTAAGGCCTTCCAACATTACAACGAACTCGTCACCACCAAGACGTGCAACAGTGTCGCCTTCTCGCACAGAGTGCTGGATTCGTTGTGCAACCTGTTGCAGCAACAGGTCACCCGTGTAATGTCCTAGTGTATCGTTGATGGTTTTGAAGTTGTCCAGATCGATAAACAGAAGAGCACCTTCGTGACCACTTCGTGAACTGGAAACCAAAGCTATATGAAGACGGTCAAGCAATAGACGACGGTTGGGTAAACCGGAGAGAGGGTCATAAAATGCCAAATGTTTGATTTCATCCTCTGCTGCCTTATTTAAGGTAATGTCGCTAAAAGTACCTACATAATTTGTGACTTTACCATTTGTATCTTTAACAGCTGCGATGGTTAACCATTCAGGATATTCCATCCCACTCTTTCGCCTGTTCCATATTTCGCCTTGCCATTGTCCGGTTTCATTGATCTTCTGCCACATTTTCCAGTAAAACTCTTTATCCTGTCGGCCGGACTGAAGCAATCGTGGATTTTTTCCAAGAACTTCTTCGCGGGTATAGTCTGTCACCTCAGTAAAAGCAGGATTTGTTTCGAGAATATTTCCTTTTGTATCTGTAATCATTATTCCGTCTGAAGCAGAAGCAAACACACTGGCTGCCAGTCTCAATTTGATTGCTTGCTGGCGAAGGCGTATTAAAACCTGTATTACATAAGTGAGCAAAGCCAGTGTAGCCAGCAAAAGAAAAATCCGATATACACCAGCACGTTTTTGCTGGCGGTCATAGTAGTTTCGATATGATTCTGCCAGTTCTGAAGACTCTTTGTTTCCTGATAGTTGCTGAACCAGGCTGGGCATTTCCAACGTGATATGTTCAATATGGTGAATGTGATTCATCAGTTGTATGATCTTTTGCCTAAGACGAACAGGAAGACGCTCTGTATTTTTTTGAAAGATAGCCACAGAATTATTAAATTCGCTGAGGTCAATCAAACCTCCACTAATGCGAATCATAAAAACATTCTCGACCAAATCATCGAGCTGTTCGTGCAACTCAGTTCCTGAAGGTAGGTCAAGTTCAATATCATCCCGTGCATGGGGTAAATAGATCAGGGAATTTTTCAGCACTGCATTTGAAGATTTGAATTGCTCAAGTACTTCTGATTGAACAGATAAGTTCTCTTCAAGCAAGTGCAATTTATTTTGGAACTCGCTATCCTTTTGCAAATTACTGGCTGCTTCACCTTCTTTAAGTAAACGCATTGCCTCAAGCATGCGTTCAAATATAGTATTAACCTTGTCGTAATTGTTAGAAAGACTGAAGTTCAATTCCAGAACTGTCTCGCTGAGTTTGGCTTCATCACTTTGTATTTGGCTTAAGTAGCTTTGCAGAGCATTATGATTTTGCTGATTCACTGGCTGGGTGAGTATAAATAGTGCGACCAAAAGAATTGATGCTAAAAATGCAGCACCTATCCGATATAGGTCTCCATGTTCTCCCAATCCGTTAAGCCATTTCATTCGAGTGTCTTACCCTTATATTCCCCGGTCAGGGTGCGCAGGAATGACACGATTTTATTCACCTCGTCGCCATCAATCTTCTTGCCAAGCTGAAATCGTGCCATCACTTTTACTACATCTTCGAGCTTATTTGCTGTGCCATCGTGAAGATAAGGAGGAGTGACAGCCACATTTCGTAGTGACGGCACTTTGAAAAAATGAAGATCTCTGTCTTTTTTAGTGACGCTAAATCGTCCGAGATCAGCATCAGTCAGATTTCCTCTGGCTGCGAAATAATCTTCCATAACGCCCAGCTTCTGGAACATATTCCCGCCAATATTCATACCTTGATGGCAACTTATGCACCCAAACTGTTTGAAAAGAAGATAGCCAGCCATTTCCTGTTCATTCAAGGCAGTCTTGTCACCGCGAAGAAAGCGGTCAAAACGGGAATTTGGAGTTATCAGCGATCGTTCAAAAGTGGCAATCGCATCTTTGACATTTAGTGATTGAATCCCATCACTATAAATTTCAGAAAACTCGGAGCGATATTGCGGGTCGTTAGAAAGGGCCGTAATCGCCTTCGGCCAGTTGCTTCCCATTTCAGCAGGATGTTGTAACGGTCCATCGATCTGATCTTCAAGTGTTGTTGCCCGACCATTCCAGAACTGGCGAAAATTGAATCCGCTGTTGAACACCGTTGGTGCATTGATTCCACCTTCCTTGCCGCCAATACCCCGCGAGCGGATCTGTCGATCAACACCACCCGTAGTAAGGTTGTGACAATGAGCGCAGGATATTGAACCATCACCTGATATTATTGGATCTTTAAATAGACGTTCACCAAGTGCAACCTTGCGGTTATCTAGCTTTATTGAACGCGGCAACGGGGAGATTGGTTCACCTGCAAAATGCGTTTGATCTTGTTCTGCAGTTAATTCACCAAAGCCTGACGAATCATCCAAATCAAAATAAACCAAGCCGGTACCACCCATAAAAACTATGGTCAGTGTCGCTGCTACTATCAAGTTATAGCGTGTATTCATTTACTGAAAAGTTGCAGTTAAAGTTGAGCAGTAAACTTTGCAAACGTTGTTCGTGGAAGCTGTTCTCAATATTGTCAATATTGACAACCTTTCTTAATTCCAAGAAAGAACCGCCAATAGTGGGTGTGAGAGGCTTACTTAAGTTGTTCGACTGTAAATATATATATATGGACTGTCAAATACAAAAAGTAGTTAATTTCACTTACTAACAATGAAATTAATCTGGTTAACCCTAAGTAGAAACTCCAAAAAAGAAGTGCGGTAATTCAATCAGTGGAGAGGAAAAACTGCATTGAATATTGGTGTTGCGAAATTCCAGTTCTGGAACGGATCCAATCTGCATCTTATCAAACAGCATGAGTGCAACGTTGCTGGCTCAGATTGATGAGCGTGCAGGGTCATTTGGTTTGACGCGCAGTCAGTATATTGCCCAGCTTGCACGCGCCGATGTTGTCAAGTTATCCGTTTCACACAATGAAAGAATTTTTCAACAGTCACTTTGGCATTGAGATGGCTCTCATCTTGTTGATTTGCATCCTGATGTGGCAGGACCATTTCCGGCCCGTCGCGCCGGAGCGCTATACCTTTTTAGCCACAACTTCTGGCATTCTGTATCGCTGCGATAGTCGGACCGGCGCTGTGGAGTGCTCATCCTTCGGGCAGCCGATTTGGAAAACAATTCGCACCAATACCTTTGATCGGTTCGATAACGTCCCGCCCACAAACCAAGGTATCCCAGGGCATTTGAATGTGGCCCGATGGGCGGCATCTGCGACAGTGGGGCACTATGACGAATTGCGCGGAAAAGTCATTGCTGCCGCAGCTGACAAGACTGCGAGCCTTTCACAAGATTGGCAAGACTTCTTCACCCATCTTGGGGAAGAAGGTTGGAACGACCTTAACCGCAAAACCGATAGTCTTGCAAGACAGATCAAAGACAACGGC
>CAIWKC010000139.1 GCA_903913145.1 uncultured Gallionellaceae bacterium
AATGATATTGCTGTTTCTTCCCACGATACAGTACCGATGAAGAGTGCCGGACAACTATTATGTGAAGCTCGGGTTCTGCAGGGTTTAAGTGTTGCAGACGTTGCGGGCCGAATTAAATTTGCTCCACGCCAGGTTGAAGCACTTGAAGCTGGCAATTATGAGCTACTTCCAGAATTAGCTTTTGTCCGCGGTTTTGTGCGCAGCTACGCCAGACTGCTGCACCTTGATGATGCTGAGATTCTTAAAGCGCTTCCGCAATCAACTAAACAGCCTGCACCACTCATGAATCCGGCAGAAGTGCCGTTCCCAACTGCACAATCGGCCCGTCACATTAACGTGCTATGGCTATCTGCAGCATTGGGCTTGGCGGTTCTTTTGGGAATTGGAGTTTTGTTTTTTCATGATAAGCCCGGAAACAAAAAAATGGTTGAAGCGAAATCGGTAGAAAACCTTAATTCAAACGTGCAACTTCCGGTCGCATCTGCTGTCGAGGTCGCCAGTTCCGTCGCTAGAATTTCAATTGTGGAGATGCCTGTAGTCAATGAAGCCAAGTCTACTAATGAAATCAGATCAACTAATGACACCAAATCAATTGACCTCATTTCCAAAATAAAAGTTGCGAAAAATAAAACAATAAATGAACCCATTCATCTGGTATTTATTACTGACTCGTGGGTTGATTTAAAAGATAAAGGTGGGAAAACGCTGCTCAAACAAGTGAATGCTGCGGGTAGTGAACAATGGATAAGTGGAAGCCCGCCTTTTTCGCTGGTTATTGGAAATGCAAGCGGCGTGCGTTTGTATTACGAAGATGAAGAAATTGATCTTAAAGAATTTACTGAAGTCGAAGTTGCACGGTTAGTGTTGGAATAATTCATGAGTCACACTTCACTTCGGCGTTGCAAAACACAGCAGGTCAATATCGGTGGCGTTGCTGTTGGCGGAGACGCGCCCATTGTCGTTCAATCGATGACCAATACCGACACAGTCGATGCTAAGGGTACTGCGCGCCAAGTATATGAGTTGGCGCGTGCGGGTTCCGAACTGGTTCGGATTACTGTGAATACTTCCGAGGCCGCTTTGCAGGTGCCTCTTATCCGCAAGTTGCTCGACGATATGGGTTGTAACGTTCCCTTGATTGGCGACTTTCACTATAACGGACACCGGTTGTTAACCGAGTTTCCGGAATGTGCCCAGGCATTGGCAAAGTACCGCATCAATCCCGGCAATGTTGGCAAAAACCGAAAGGGCGAAGATCAATTCGCCATGATGATCTCAGTCGCCAAACAATATAACAAACCGGTTCGAATTGGCGTTAATTGGGGCAGCCTGGACCAGGAACTTGTCGTGCGTTTGATGGATGAAAATGCCAGATTGCCAGCGCCCAAAGAGGCGTCTGAAGTAACCCGTGAAGCCCTGATCGTATCGGCATTGGATTCCGCCAAACGTGCCGAAGAAATTGGCTTGCCGCATGATCGGATTATTCTGTCTTGCAAAGTGAGTGATGTACAAGACTTGATCGCAGTTTATCGTGAATTGGCAACACGCAGTGATTATCCTTTGCATCTCGGTTTGACTGAAGCAGGTATGGGATCAAAAGGTATTGTCGCCTCAACCGCCGCATTATCTGTATTGTTGCAGCAAGGTATAGGCGACACTATCCGTATTTCTTTGACACCCGAGCCGGGTGGGGCACGTACACAAGAAGTGGTTGTAGCACAAGAGATATTGCAGACGATGGGCTTGCGATCCTTCGCTCCAATGGTCACAGCTTGTCCCGGGTGCGGTCGCACTACCAGTACGGTATTTCAAGAACTGGCGCAGAGTATTCAAAGTTATTTGCGCGCGCAAATGCCGGTGTGGCGCGAGCAATACACTGGTGTCGAAGAAATGAACGTGGCCGTGATGGGCTGTATTGTTAACGGCCCCGGCGAAAGCAAGCTCGCCAACATCGGCATCAGTTTGCCGGGTACGGGAGAGAATCCAGCAGCGCCTGTGTATGTTGATGGCGAAAAAACCGTCACCTTGCGCGGTGAAAACATCGCAGTAGAATTTACCCGTATCGTGGACGATTATGTCGCACGCAAATATGTCAAACGCGAAGCGGGTGATAAGCCAGCCAGACGTTTCGAAATCAAGGCGATTTGAATTCTGCTGTGACGAGTTTTTTCGCGTAATATGAAGGGAAGTTAATCTATAAAATGACTCCCCCGCAGGCAGATTATTGCGAAATAGATTTCCCCGATCCCGCTACTGAAGGTCGTTTAGTGGCATCATTTAGCGAACCTGCATGCACACTTAGCGCAACAAAAATTGACGAGGTTTCAGCGTTATTATCCAAAGCCGAAGCCTATGCCTTTTCAGGTTATTGGGTAGTCGGATTCGTTGCCTACGAAGCGGCTGCTGCTTTTGATAAGGCCTTGCAGACACATGATCAGCTTCCCAAGGGCTTGCCACTCGCACAGTTTGCTGTTTACCGAAATATCTCAACTGTACCCAGACCGCGTAAATCGCATCTTGTCGGCATTTGGCAGGATGAAACTCCGCGTGTAATTTTCGATACTACTGTGTCAAAAGTGAAGCTCGATATTTCTGACGGAAATTATTATCAGGTCAATTATACGACCCGCCTGAGCGCTTCATTTTTCGGTGACGGCTTGTCTTTTTTTGACGAACTAAAATTGAGTCAACCTTCAGCCTATTGTGCCTATATGAATTTTGGCGCTTGGCAGATTTGTTCTGTTTCGCCGGAGTTATTTTTCCACTGCGCGGCGAACACAGAATCCGGTAACTTGCTTACATGCCGACCGATGAAAGGAACCGCAAAAAGGCATAGTGATCCAGGCAAAGATCAGGAAGCAAAAAAAAACTTGCTGGCTTCAGAAAAGGAACGCGCCGAGAACTTGATGATCGTGGATTTGCTACGTAATGATATGTCACATGTTTCGTTGCCAGCTACAGTTAAAGCATCTCCACTCTTCACCGTTGAAGCGTTTCCTACTGTTTGGCAAATGACCTCGACTATTACATGCCAAACCAAAAAAGAAACGGGACTGCTTCAAATATTCAAAGCACTTTTTCCTTGCGGATCAGTGACCGGCGCCCCCAAAGTTTCAGCCATGAAAAAAATCATGGAAATTGAGAAAACGCCAAGGGGAGTTTATTGCGGAGCAATCGGAATGATCAAGCCCGGAGGGGAGGCAATATTTAGTGTGGGCATACGTACCCCTGTCATTGATCATGAAAATAGCACGGCAACATGTGGCATCGGCAGCGGGATAACGATTGGCTCATTGGCAGGCAATGAATATGACGAATGGATTTCGAAACAGGCGTTTTTGTGTCAGTCTTGCCCGGATTATGAACTGCTGGAAACAATTCGTTTACATCAGGGACGCTTCTGGCTTTTAAGCGGACATTTGACGCGAATCGAGCGTAGCGCACGTGAACTAGGATTTCCCTTCTATCCAACTAAAATTTTAGAATCACTTTCCGGCGCGGCTAAAAAATATTCCCAAGGTCAATGGCGGGTTCGTTTACGCCTTTCCGGTGCAGGCGAAGTAAACGTTGAAGCGTTGCCGCTCGGCACGAACCCTTGTTTGCCAAAGATAGCGATAGCAAGATCCTCTGTTGCAAGTGACAATCCCTGGCTGCGTCACAAGACCACACTTCGTGAAATTTACTCCGACTTGAGCAGTAAGCAAGACGATGTATTCGATACTTTGCTGTTTAACGAATACAACGAACTAACTGAGTTCACACGTGGCAATCTCCTCATCCAAAAGCAAGGACGCTTGTTAACACCGGCTATCAACTGCGGCCTTTTACCCGGAGTGCTGCGTGAAATTCTGCTAAGAAGAAAGCGTGTGCATGAGGCAATAGTCACCAAAGATGACCTAAGGCAAGCACAAAATATCTGGTTTGCCAACAGCGTTCGGGGCGCAATACCGGTTCGTCTGGAACGTGATGGTATTTAGGGAGCCTCTAAAAATTCAAATAGCAACATTGATTTTATCCGGTCAGCAACGGTCCTTTAATTTCCAAATTTCGTTCCGATTCAACTTGTCGTCTTAATGCACTTTGGCGTCGTTCTGCTTCCAAATTGGCATCCCCCATGTTTTGAACGACAAATTCAATATGGCTACTAGCGGCACGCGCAGCCATATCAGGTTGGCGTTCCCGAATAGCTTGCCAGATCGCGTGATGTTGTGATCTCAATTGATTCCATCGCTGTGGCCTGGCATGAAGGTGTTCTAGATTAATTGATACATGTCCGTGGATGAGTCTCATTAGACTAGAGGTCAAATGTCCAATCAGAACATTATGTGCAGCTTCTGCAATCGCTTGATGAAAGGCAACATCCGCGTCGATACAAGCTTTAACATCGTCACTCTCATAAACTGAGTCAAGCGTGGCGTACAAGGTGTCCAAACGCTCGATGTCGACATTAGTGGCGCGTTCAGCTGCGAGGGAAGCAGATTGGCTTTCAAGCATCTGGCGGAATTCAAGCAAATCACTGTGAAGCATGGGATGACCGCTTATCATTTCTTGCCATGGATCGACGAAGTGAGATTCCAGCCTGTCTGTGACAAAGGTACCTCCACCGTGGCGGGTTGCTAGCAAACCTTTAGAAATCAATTTCTGCAGAGCCTCGCGTAATGTGGGGCGCGAAACACCCAATTCAACAGCGAAATCGCGCTCTGAAGGCAAACGATCACCGGGCTTCAAGGAGCCCTCGAGGATGCGTTTTTCCAGTGAGTCTGCCACTACATCTGCTATGCGGGTAACAGTGAGTCGGTTAGTTATCATAAGAATTCTTTATTGGTAATACCACTTAAATAATATTTGTTAGCCGTAAATAAGTCAATCATTATAGTGTTGACAAGATGATAGTTATGAATATATATTTGCAAAACTACATGGTAATACCACTTTACCAGTAAATAAAAAAATAGTCAGGGAGAATGAAAATGGTGGAAGCATTTCAAGGGGAATGGCTTTACTGCTACGCATGCAATTGCACGAATAACGCAATTGCTTTTCCCTTTACACAAAATTTAAGACAACCCCCAGCGATCCTTGCAAAGAGCCCAAGAATATGAGCGCTATCATTCAGGCTCTCTTGCGCATCCTGCCAAAATCGCGAGTCATTATTGATGATCTGCGCCGTTTGGCCTACGGCACCGATGCCAGCTTCTATCGCATGATCCCGGAAGTTGTTGCAGTGATCGAATCCGAAGTTGAAGTGCGGGCGCTTATGCAAGCTGCACTCAAACATCGTTGCCCGGTGACTTTTCGGGCTGCGGGCACAAGCCTTTCAGGTCAAGGCGTCACCGATAGTGTGCTTGCACTGATAGGCGAAGGTTTCGCAACCTGCGAAATTTCACCTGATGCTGCCACTGTGCGTGTTGGTCCCGGCATTATCGGCGGCGAAGTGAACTCCCGTCTTGCTCCTCTGGGTCGAAAGATTGGTCCAGACCCGGCATCGATCAATGCCTGCAAAATAGGCGGCATCGCTGCCAACAACGCTTCCGGCATGTGCTGTGGCACAGCCCAGAATAGCTATCGCACGCTGGTTGGCCTGCGTGTGGTGCTGGCGGATGGAACGGTGCTAGACACCGAAGATGCAGAGAGCGTCGCAACCTTCCGCCGGACTCAGGCAACTTTAGTCGATGCACTCGAGCAATTGGGCCAATCCACTCGAGCTGACGCAGATCTTGCCGCACGCATCAAACACAAATATAAAATTAAAAATACGACTGGATACAGCCTAAATGCATTGGTTGATTATGAAGATCCGATCGACATCCTTGCCCACTTGATGATCGGTTCTGAAGGCACGCTTGGATTCATCTCAAGTATCACCTATCGCACTGTGGCAGAAGATCCCCACAAGGCGAGCGCGTTGGTATTTTTCCCCGACATCGAAGCAGCGTGTAAAGCTGTTGTAAAGCTCAAGAATGAACTGGTTTCAGCAGTTGAACTACTAGACCGTCCCGCATTACGCTCGGTTGAAAGCAAACCCGGATTACCCACTGAAATGCGTGCCTTGAGTGAGCATGCTGCAGCATTGTTGATCGAAGTACGCGCAGAATCTGAGGTTATTCTAAAACAGCGAATTGATGCCGCTCTCGCTGCATTTGCCGACATCGAAACAATCACACAACCGTTATTTTCAACTGACCCAGACACCTGTGAGATGTATTGGAAAGTACGCAAAGGCACCTTTCCTTCTGTCGGCGCGATGCGTCGCGCCGGCACAACGGTCATCATCGAAGATGTCGCATTCCCGATTGAATCACTGGCTTCTGCCACACTCGATTTGCAGCAGTTGTTGCGGCAACACGGCTATAACGAGGCGATTATTTTTGGGCATGCGCTCGAAGGAAATTTGCATTTTGTATTTACTCAAGACTTTGGAAATGCTGCAGAGATCGAACGCTATGCTCACTTTATGGATGAGGTCTGCAAACTTGTTGTTGGGAAGTATGATGGATCGCTCAAAGCCGAGCATGGCACCGGTCGCAACATGGCGCCCTACGTCGAGATGGAATGGGGTCGCCAAGCTACCGATCTGATGCGCAAAATCAAACAGCTGTTCGACCCCAATAAAATTCTTAACCCGGGCGTGATTCTGAATGACGACCCGCAAGCACATCTGAAAAACCTCAAGCCGATGCCAGCCGCTGACGAAATCGTTGACCGCTGCATAGAATGCGGGTTTTGCGAACCGTTGTGTCCATCCCACTTGCTGACGTTCTCTCCCCGTCAACGCATTGTCAGTTTACGTGAACTATCTCGCCGCGCTGCTGCCGGAGAAAATACTGCTGATATCGATGAAACCTTTGCTTACAACAATCTCGACACCTGTGCCGGTTGCAGTTTGTGCGCGACTGCATGTCCTGTTGGCATTGACACTGGAGATATGACGAGACTACTTCGTGGTCGCAGATTGGGAAAGGGGTCGCGAAAAATCGGAGAATGGAGCGTAGGCAATTTTGGCAAGGTGAGTGCTCTGTCTCGAGCAGGGCTTACTCTGGGGCATATGGCATCCGGATTTGTTGGTGCTGACCTTGTGGGAAATATTTCGGCTGGCGCATGGAAGCGCAACATGCCTCGCGCTGCAAAAGTTCCTGCTCAATTCAAAGGCGAAGGGGATCCGGTCGTTTATTTCCCCGCCTGCGGCGGTCGAATCTTTGGTTCCAACGATATGAATGAACCAGCACTACCAGAAGTTATCATGAAACTGTTAGTCCGTGCAGGTTATGCACCACGCTTGCCACAAAATTTTGACAAGCTTTGCTGCGGCCAGATGTTGTCCAGTAAAGGCATGGCGGATGAAGCCGATAGCATGGCCGAAACCCTTGCTAATGCACTTTTGAAGGCAGCTGACGAT